>JAWWPV010000103.1:0-13728 GCA_033854775.1 Trebonia sp. | reverse complement strand
CGAGAACGCTTACAGCCGAACACGGGCGTTGACCGCTGTGATCGCGGGTCATCCGGGCGTCCGGCCCCGGAAGGCCGGCCGGTTCGCCCGTTATGCCCCGGTTTCCCGGTGCCGCGGGCCGGCTGTTTCCGTGATCGCGGGTCATCGGGGGCGGATATCGCCAGTTTTGACCCGCAGTAATCTAGCAGGCGCATTGTGACCGGCGTTTTGTTCGGTTTATGACGGTGAGACGGCAGCCTGCCGGGCATTTCCCCGCGATGACCCATGATCACGGCCCCGGACGGCCGGCGGCCGGGAGGGGACCGGCCCGGCAACGACGCACCGAACCCTTGCGCTGAGCGTGAGGGGCGGTTGCGCTTGGGGGATACGGCTGTGGGCTTCCCCGTACCCGGATGCCTGGCCGCAGTTCCCGAGCCGGAAGAGTCAGGCACGACGTTTCGGGAGGTTAGGACACATTTGAGTGCCCCCAGAAGGATTCGAACCTTCGCACCTGGCTCCGGAGGCCAGTGCTCTATCCCCTGAGCTATGGGGGCCCAGTAACGGAGAAAGGCTACCAGTCCAGGGCGGCGATTGTGACATGCGCGCCGCGCACTCCCTTACCCTCAGGTTCTCCTCAGCCAAGATACTGCCTCCCTTTAGGCAACATGCCGCGAAAGGCGGTACCCTCACCGAGTGTGACGCAAGGTTTGGGGCGGGTGCTCGTTGTTGACGACGACGAAGTGATCCGGCAGCTCATCGCGGTGAACCTCCAGCTCGAGGGCTTCGAGGTGGCGACCGCGGTGGACGGCCAGGACTGCCTTGACCGCGTGCAGGAGGTCGCGCCCGACGTCATCACGCTGGACGTGATGATGCCGCGTCTCGATGGCTGGGAGACCGCGGTTCAGCTGCGCAAGACGGTGGAGACCGCGCACATCAAGGTCGTGCTGATCACCGCCCGTGCCCAGGAAGATGACATCGCCCGCGGCACGAATGTCGGCGCCGACGCTTACCTGACCAAGCCCTTCGATCCCGGTGAGATGATCCGGGTCGTCCGCGAGCTGGCCGGCGCCCCGCCCGCCTGAAGCCCTGAGCGCGTGATCTCCACGGACCTGCGGCGCGCGATCAGCCGCACGGTAGCCGCCGCCGGGTTCGCGGCGGCCGGTGACCCCGGGCTGCGCCCGACGGGCACCCCGGGCCAGTACGCCGCCAGCGTCGCCCTCACCCTTGGCGCGAACCCCCGCGAAACGGCCGCGGCCCTCGCCGCGAGACTCCAGGCCGCGCGCTGGATCGCAAGAGTCGAGGTCACCGGCCCCGGTTACCTCACCGTCACCGTCACCACCGAGACCCTCGCCGCGGTCGCGGACACCATCACGGCAGCAGGCCCCGCCTGCGTCACCAGCGACGCCCTCGCCGGCGTGACCGTCACCGCCGCACCCCCGGCCGACCCGCTGGCCGCCCCCACGTGGGAAAAGGCCAGAACGGCACTCGCCGCGCGACTGACTGCCCGGCTCGCCGCCGCGGCGGGCGCGACGGTCACCGATTTCGTCGCCGCAGAACGGAATCGGCTTACTCTCCCGCCTCACCCATCTTCCTTGGATCCGCTAGGCCTGGGAGTAAGCCGCACTCGTTCGGAAGACTCAAGAGCCGAACCGGACGCCAAGCCGCAGCCGCACGTGACAGAAGTGGCGGCGGCCGTCGCCTTCGCGGGCCGCGACGCGGTCACGTTTACCCTGGCCAGGGCCATCCCGGGCAAGCCATTGCGGATCGACCCGCAAACAATAGCGAGGCGCGTGCTCGGCAATCCCGCCTATGCTGTCAGATATGCGCACGCCCGTGCCGCGTCAGGGCTGCGCTGGGCAGCCACCTCCTCGGCAGCGGACACAATCGGCGTTGCGGAGGCTGCGGCTCTCCTTGACGCGCTGTCGTGGCTCCCCGAACGGGTCGCCAGTGCCGCGCGCCGTGGCCGGCCCGACGAGTTCGCCCGCTACCTGGAGGATCTGGCCAGCGTCACCGTTGACATCCTGAGTTCCGCGAGCCACCCAGGGAAGGGCGGGCCGCTCGGAAATGATCCGAAGAGCGGCACAAGCCTCGCCGGTCACGGCGGGGTGAGCCAATTGACCCTGGCCATGGCGGCGCGGACCGGCCTCGCCGCCGGACTCGGGCTGCTCGAAGTCAGCGCGCCAGAGCGACTGTTAGCGACAGACACATATAAGGGGAGCCAAACGTGAGCCGTGTCGCCCATCCGGCTGGGCCGCGTCATGGGGACGTGCTGCCCGCCGACCACCCGCCGGCGCCGCCAGCGGACCTGAACGCGCTGCACCAGGCGATCTGGCCGCGCGGCGCGCACCGCGTCGGCGGGGTCCTGACGCTCGGCGGGATCGACGTCCGCGACCTGGCGGCGGAGTTCGGCACGCCGGCGCTCATCATGGACGAGGCGGACGTGCGGGGCCGCGCGCGCGAGTACGCGGACGCGTTCGGCGAGGACGCGCAGGTGTACTACGCGTCCAAGGCGTTCTGCTCCCGCGCCGTGCTGCGCTGGGTCACGGAAGAGGGCCTTGGCGTCGACGTCTGCACCGGCGGCGAGCTCGCGGTCGCGCTGTCGGCGGGGGTGGACCCGGCGCTGATCACCTTGCACGGCAACAACAAGCTGCCCGCGGAGATCGAGCAGGCGGTGGCCGCGGGGGTGGGGCACATCGTGGTCGACTCCTTCGAGGAGATCGCCCGGCTGGCCTATCACGCGCAGGCGGCAGGGGCGCGGCCGCGCGTCCTTGTCCGGGTGACGACCGGGGTCGAGGCGCACACGCACGAGTTCATGGCGACCGCGCACGACGACCAGAAGTTCGGCTTCTCGCTCGCTTCCGGCGCCGCCGACGAGGCGGTCCGCCGCGTGCTCGCGCTCCCGGAGCTTGAGTTCGCCGGGCTGCACTCGCACATCGGCTCGCAGATCTTCGACACCGGGGGCTTCGAGGTGGCCGCCCACCGGGTGCTCGAGCTGGCCGGGCGGATCCACGCCGAGCACGGCGTGCACGTGGCGGAGCTCGACCTGGGGGGCGGGTTCGGCATCGCGTATGTGCCAGAGGACGACGCCCCAGAGATCAAGGACCTGGCATCCGGCCTCCGGGCGATCGTGGCGTCCCAGTGCGCGGTCCTCGGCATCCCGGTGCCCAGGCTGACGATCGAGCCTGGCCGCGGGATCATCGGGCCGTCGACCGTGACCCTCTATGAGGTCGGCACGATCAAGGACGTAGACGGGATCAGGACATACGTGAGCGTGGACGGCGGGATGAGCGACAACGTCCGCACCGCGCTGTACGACGCCTCCTACACTTGCGTGCTCGCGTCGCGGTCGTCGGCCGCGCCGCCGATGCTGTCCCGGGTGGTGGGCAGGCACTGCGAGAGCGGCGACATCGTCGTGCGGCACTGCTACCTGCCGTCGGACCTCGCGCCGGGCGACCTGCTCGCCGTCGCGGCGACGGGGGCGTACTGCCGGTCGCTCGCCTCGAACTACAACCACCTGCCGCGTCCCGGCGTGGTGGCGGTGGCCGACCGGGCGGCGCGGGAGATCGTCCGCCGCGAGACACTGGATGACCTGCTGCGATTGGACGTCGGATGAGCTTTGGCGAAGATAAACCGGGCAAGGTGCTCCGGGTGGCGCTGCTCGGCTGCGGCGTCGTCGGCACCCAGGTCGCGCGGCTGCTCGCCGAGCAGGCCGACGATCTCGCCGTGCGGACCGGCGCGCGGCTCGAGCTCGCCGGGATCGCGGTGCGCCGGATGTCGCACCCGCGCCCCGGGGTGGACCCCGCGCTGCTGACGACCGACGCGATGGGCCTGGCCGCCCGGCCCGACATCGACATCGTCATCGAGGTAATCGGCGGCATCGAGCCGGCCCGCGCGCTGATCATGGCCGCGATGGAGAGCGGAAAGTCCGTGGTCACCGCGAACAAGGCGCTGCTCGCCGAGCACGGCGAGCAGATCCACGCGGCGTCACGGGCGTTCGGCACCGACCTGTACTACGAGGCGGCGGTGGCGGGGGCGATCCCGATCCTCCGCCCGCTGCGCGAGTCCCTGGCCGGCGACACGGTGCACCGCGTGCTCGGCATCGTCAACGGCACCACCAACTTCATCCTTGACCGGATGGACGGCTCGGGCGCGGACTTCGGCGACTCACTCGAGGAGGCGCAGTCGCTCGGCTACGCGGAGGCCGACCCGACCGCCGACGTGGAGGCGTTCGACGCGGCGGCGAAGGCCGCGATCCTGGCCGGGCTTGCCTTCCACACGCGGGTGACCGCCGCCGACGTCTACCGCGAGGGCATCACCGAGGTGACCGCGGCGGACATCGCGTCGGCGAAGGCGCTCGGCCGGACCGTCAAGCTGCTCGCGATCTGCGAGCGGTCGGGTGACGGCGTCGCGGTGCGCGTCCACCCGGCGATGATCCCGCGTTCCCACCCCCTGGCGGCCGTCGGCGGCGCGTACAACGCCGTGTTCGTCGAGGCGCGCTCCGCGGGACGGCTGATGTTCTACGGCGCCGGGGCCGGCGGTACCCCCACGGCGTCGGCGGTGCTCGGTGACATGGTCGCCGTGGCGCGCAACCGGCTCGCGGGCACCAGGGGCCCCGAGCAGTCCACGTACGCGGAGCTGCCGGTCCTGCCCATGGGCGATACGCTGACCAGGTACCACGTATCCCTGGACGTCGCCGACAAGCCCGGCGTGCTCGCGCCGGTCGCCGAGGCGTTCGCCAGGCACGGCGTCTCGATCCAGGCGGTGCGGCAGACCAGCCGGGGCGAGGACGCCCTGCTCATCATCGTGACGCACGAGGCGAGGGACGCCGACCTCGCCGCGACGATTTCCGAGCTCCAGGCGCTGCCGGTCGTCCGGGCGGTGGCGAGCGTGATGCGGGTCGAAGGGGAGGGAGACCAGTGATGAACCAAGTGGCCGTCACCACGGGAGCGCGCGCGCCGTGGCGCGGCATCATCACCGAGTACACCGATCGGCTCCCGGTCACGGCCGGGATGCCGCCCGTGACACTCCAGGAGGGCGGCACGCCGCTGCTGCACGCGCCGGTGCTTTCCGCGCGCACGGGCTGCGACGTGTACCTGAAGGTTGAGGGCCTGAACCCGACCGGGTCGTTCAAGGACCGTGGCATGACGACCGCGATCACCGTGGCCGCCGCCCAGGGGGCCAAGGTGGTGATCTGCGCCTCGACGGGCAACACCTCCGCGTCCGCCGCCGCCTACGCGGCACGGGCCGGCCTGACCTGTGCCGTCCTCGTGCCAAAGGGCAAGATCGCGATCGGCAAGCTCGCCCAGGCGCTCGTGCACGGCGCGAAGCTGCTGCAAGTCGACGGGTCGTTCGACGACTGCCTTGAGCTGGCGCGCAAGCTGTCGATCGAGTACCCGGTCGCGCTGGTCAACTCGGTCAACCCCGACCGCCTCCAGGGCCAGAAGACCGCGGCCTTCGAGATCGTGGACGCGCTCGGCGACGCTCCGGACATCCACTGCCTGCCGGTCGGCAACGCGGGCAACATCACCGCCTACTGGATGGGCTACCAGGAGTACTTCTCGCTCGGGCTCTCGTCGAGGAAGCCCCGGATGTTCGGCTTCCAGGCCTCGGGCGCGGCCCCGATCGTGGACGGCGCGCCGGTCTCGCACCCGCAGACGATCGCGACGGCGATCAGGATCGGCAACCCGGCGTCCTGGCATCTCGCCGAGGAGGCCAGGGACGCCTCTGGCGGCCTGATCGACAAGGTCACCGACAGGGAGATCCTCGCCGCGTACCGGATCATCGCCCGGGACGAGGCGGTATTCGGCGAGCTCGGCTCGTCGGCCAGCGTGGCCGGCCTGCTCGCCACGTCGGCGGACGGGCGCATCCCGGCAGGCTCCCGCGTGGTCTGCACGATCACCGGCAACGGCCTGAAGGACCCCGACTGGGCCCTGTCCGGCGCTCCCGCCCCGACCACCGTCCCGGTCGACGCCGCCTCGGCGGCGGCCGCACTTGGCCTGGCCTGATGCTAGGCGCGACGGTCGGACGTCATGTGGGATATAAAGAGCCTCCAGAGGGGCCCTTTATATCCCACGTCATCGGTGTCGTGACGGGCTGGGTCCGGACACCGTGAAGTTCTTTGAAACGAGGGTTAATGGAGTGGGCTGATGGGCCGGTGCGCGTGCAGGTGCCCGCCACCAGCGCGAACCTTGGGCCGGGGTTTGACTCGCTCGGGCTGGCGCTCGGGCTGCACGACGTGGTCGAGGCGCGCGTCACCGGGTCCGGGCTGGACATCGAGGTGTCCGGTGAAGGAACGGAAGACGTCGCGCACGCGGGGGACAAGCACCTTGTCGTCCGCGCGATGCGGGTGGCGTTCGACGAACTGAACGTCGCGCAGCCGCCGGGCCTCGCGCTCCGCTGCGTGAACGGGATACCGCACGGGCGCGGTCTCGGCTCGTCCGCCGCGGCGATCGTGGCGGGGCTGATCGCCGCGCGTTCCCTCGCGGGCGCGAGCACCAGGCCCGAGGACGTGCTGCCGCTCGCCAACGTGCTTGAGGGGCACCCGGACAACGTGGCGCCGTGCCTGTTCGGCGGGCTGACGATCGCCTGGGTCGCGACCGGGGCCGACGGGCTGCCCGAGGCGCGCGCCGTCCGGCTCGACCCGCACCCCGAGGTGCGGCCGGTCGCGTTCATCGCGCCAGGGCCGGTGTCCACCAAGCTCGCGCGCGGGCTGCTGCCCGCGGTCGTGCCGCACGCCGACGCGGCGCGTAACGCCGGGCGCGCGGCGCTGCTCGTTGCCGCGCTGACGGCACGGCCTGACGCGCTGCTCGACGGCACCGAGGACAAGCTGCACCAGGACTACCGCGCTGCCGCGATGCCGCACTCGCTCGATCTTGTCACCCGGTTGCGCGCGGCGGGGGTGCCCGCGGTCGTGTCAGGCGCGGGGCCGTCCGTCCTCGCGTTCCTGACGGAAAGCCCGGCACCCGATGATGTGAGACGATGGGATTCGATCGCGGCGGAAACGGGTATCGACTGGCACATAAGCCCGCTAGTCGTCGAGCGACAGGGCGCCAGCGTGAGACCGGGCGTTCCCAGTGTCCGGTGACGCTGATGCTGAGTAGTAGTCCTCGCCTAGCCGGTTAAACCCCCTTTTCCGCGACATGGATGGCTGCAAAGGAATGCCGTGGGCGCTGTCGGTGTTACGCTGGATGCAGCATCGGTTGCCCCAGTGCGGGGCAGGTGCTGTTCATCCACGCGTCGCCTGGGGGGTAACGTATACCTGCCCAGGGATCGGGCTCTTGGCGTCACCCCAGGAGAGCGGCACGTTCCCCTGAGCGCCACCCCGTTGCACATCACTGCGCTGGCCGTCCCGGATAGTTCGCACATACGGACAAACGCGACGTACCGGCAGAGATGTCGAGCGTAGTTGCGAGCGAAATCATGCTTTAGTGAGAGCCTCGCAAGCGATACGGATCGGGCTGGCGCAGGCGAACCGGGGTCCAGAAGACACCCAGGCGGCCGAGGATCATAATGGAAGGACCATTAGTGAGCGACACCACCGAAGTCCTCAGCGGCGCGGCCCCCGCGCCCGAGGAACCCCCCATCGGTCACCCGGCCGCCGACCCCGCTGGTGCCGCGCCCCGGTCATCGAGCCGGAGTGGCGGCGGAGACCTGTCCAAGCTGCTTGTCTCTGATCTGCAGCGGATCGCCCAGGAACTCGGCATCTCGGGGACGGGGCGAATGCGGAAGGGGGACCTTGTCGCCGCGATCCAGGAGCGGACTGGTGGCGGTCGCTCTACCGCACGCAGTGCAAGTCAATCAGCCACGCGGGGCACGTCCGCGGGAGCCGACGCGCCTCGCCCCCTGAATCAGGACGCTATGGAAGCAGACACATCCGTCCGGTCTGGCATTGGCGAAGCCGCACCCGCGGCAACGGGCATCGGCGATGCGCCGGTCAGCGCCGGTCATTCCGGCGTGGGTGAGCCCGAGCGCACGGTCACCGTGGCGGCACAGCAAGCGGCACCCTCCGTTGAGTCGCACTCCGGAGCGGCGGCCGCCGTGGAGACGGGCACCGAGGCGGGCACCGAGTCCCAGGGCCAGGACGGCCGCCGGGAGCGCAACCGCAACCGGCGCCGCGACGAGCAGGGTGGCAACGGGCGCGACCAGCGCCGCGATCGCTCTGACAACCGCGAGAGCCGTGAGCCCGCCGCGAGCAACGGCCGCAACGCCCAGAACGGCCAGGGCGGGAACGCCGGCGGCAACCGGTCGGATAGCCGGCAGGACAGCCGGTCGGATAGCCGGCAGGACAGCCGGTCGGACAGCCGGCAGGACAGCCGGTCGGACAGCCGGTCGGACAGCCGGCAGGACAACCGGTCGGACAGCCGGCAAGACAACCGGGACAACCGGCAGGACAACCGGGCCGACGACGACGATGACCGCAGCGGGCGGCGGGGCCGAGACCGGTTCCGCAACCGCAACCGGCGCCGCGGCGACCGGCAGGGCGGCGAGCCCGACACGGTTATCGCCGATGACGACGTGCTTGTCCCGATCGCCGGCATCCTGGACGTGCTTGAGAACTACGCGTTCGTGCGGACGACCGGCTACCTGCCGGGACCGAACGACGTGTACGTCTCGCTTTCCCAGGTCCGCAGGCACGGGCTGCGCAAGGGCGACGTGATCGAGGGCGCGGTGCGCCAGCCGAAGGACGGCGAGCGCCGGGAGAAGTTCAACGCGCTCGTCCGCCTGGACAAGGTGAACGGCCTTGACCCCGAGGAGTCGGTGCGCCGGCCGGAGTTCTCCAAGCTGATCCCCCTCTACCCGCAGGACAGGCTGCGGCTTGAGTCCGACCCGACCAACATGGTCACCAGGATCATCGACCTGATCTGCCCGATCGGCAAGGGCCAGCGCGGCCTGATCGTGTCGCCGCCGAAGGCCGGCAAGACGATGATCCTCCAGGCCATCGCCAACGCGATCACCAAGAACAACCCGGAGTGCCACCTCATGGTCGTCCTCGTGGACGAGCGGCCAGAGGAGGTCACCGACATGCAGCGCACGGTCAAGGGCGAGGTGATCCACTCGACGTTCGACAACCCGGCCGACGCCCACACCACGGTCGCCGAGCTGGCCATCGAGCGGGCCAAGCGGCTGGTCGAGATGGGGCACGACGTGGTCGTGCTGCTCGACTCCATCACCCGGCTCGGCCGCGCCTACAACCAGGCGGCGCCGGCCAGCGGCCGGATCCTGTCCGGTGGTGTCGACTCGACCGCGCTCTACCCGCCGAAGCGGTTCTTCGGCGCGGCGCGCAACATTGAGAACGGCGGCTCGCTGACCATCCTGGCGACGGCCCTCATCGAGACCGGGTCCCGCATGGACGAGGTCATCTTCGAGGAGTTCAAGGGCACTGGGAACATGGAGCTGCGGCTGCGCCGCGAGCTCGCCGACAAGCGGCTCTTCCCCGCGGTCGACGTGGACGCCTCGTCCACGCGTAAGGAAGAGATCCTGCTCGCGCCGGATGAGCTCAAGGTTGTCTGGCAGCTCCGCCGTGTGCTGCACGCCCTTGAGCCGCAGCAGGCCCTGGAACTGCTCATGGAGCAGATGCGCAAGACCCGCAGCAACGCGGAGTTCCTGCTCCAGGTCCAGAAGACCACCCTGGGTAACGACCGGGATCGCTAGGCCCAGGTAAGACGCACCTAAGCGCTCATTCCTGCTGGCCAGGCTGCGCCTGGCCAGCAGGAATGCAGACATGTCACATGTGGTTATGGCGTGTGGCAGACTAAAAGCCGCTAGTTCGCGGTTCCGGTTCACGTCCAGACGCACCCGCCCCCAGAGGCGAGCGGGCGCGGGACGACCCGGCGGCCGCTTGAGGCAAGGAGCCAAGGGTAATGAAGGCTGAGATTCACCCGAACTACGAGGTCACCACCGTGACCTGTGGTTGCGGCAACTCGTTCGTGACCAGGTCCACCGCCCAGGGTGGCGTGATCCGCACTGACGTTTGCTCGGCTTGCCACCCGTTCTACACGGGCAAGCAGAAGATCCTCGACACCGGCGGCCGCGTGGCCAGGTTCGAGGCCCGCTTCGGCAAGGGCAAGGTCGAGGGCGCTACCGGCAAGTCCGGCAAGAAGTAGCGACTTTAAAGCGCCCGTGTGCCCGTTGGGCGCGCGGGCGCTGTTTGCTTGCGGGGGGACGACCCCTCTGCACCCCCCGGCACGGGAGGGCTTCGCCCCCCTGTATCCCCCCCCACGGGAGGACGCAGCCAAAACCGCTGCGCCCCCCGCGCTGTGGCTGAGGTTAAATCAATCTAAGAAAGGTCTTGGTCCCCTTGTTCGACAGGCTAGGTGACCTGGCTAGCGAGCATGCCGAGCTTGAGCGTGCCCTTGCCGATCCCAGCGTGCACGCGAACGCGGATCAGGCCAGGACGCTCGCCAAGCGCTACGCGGAGCTGACCCCGATCGTCAGGGCGTACCGCGAGTGGCAGCAGACAAACGACGACGAGCAGGCCGCCAGGGAGCTGGCCCAGGAGGACCCCACCTTCGCGGCAGAGGCCGACGACCTCGTCAAGCAGCGCGAGGAGCTTGAGGAGCGGCTCAGGAAGCTGCTCGTCCCCAAGGACCCGAACGACAACCGCGACACCATCGTCGAGGTCAAGGCAGGCGAGGGCGGCGACGAGTCCGCGCTGTTCGCCGCCGACCTGCTGCGGATGTACGAGCGTTACGCCGAGCGGCACGGCTGGAAGACGGAGATCATCGACTCCACGCTCACGGGCCTCGGTGGCGTCAAGGACGCGACCATGGCCGTCAAGGCGGGCAAGGGCGCCACCGGCGCCTGGTCCCGGCTGAAGTACGAGGGCGGCGTGCACCGGGTGCAGCGGGTGCCGGTCACCGAGTCACAGGGCCGGATCCACACGTCAGCCGCTGGCGTGCTCGTGTCGCCAGAGGCCGACCCTGTCGACGTGCAGGTCAACGACCACGACCTGCGCATCGACGTCTACCGGTCAAGCGGCCCAGGCGGCCAGTCCGTCAACACGACCGACTCGGCCGTCCGCATCACCCACCTGCCGACCGGGATCGTGGTCTCCTGCCAGAACGAGAAGAGCCAGCTCCAGAACAAGGAGCAGGCCCTGCGCGTCCTGCGGTCACGGCTGCTCGCGGCGGCCGAGGCCGAGGCGGACGCGAAGGCGAGCGCCGAGCGCAAGGCCCAGGTCCGCACGGTCGACCGGTCCGAGCGGGTGCGCACGTACAACTTCCCAGAGAACCGCATCTCCGACCACCGGGTGGGCTACAAGGCGTACAACCTCGACCAGGTCATCGACGGCGACCTGGACGGCGTGATCGACGCCCTCGCGGCCGCCGACCTGGAAGCGAAGCTGGCGGATGACACTACTGCTCGATGAGATCGCGCTCGCCACGGCGCGACTGGCCGAGGCCGGCGTCGACTCGCCGCGCGCCGACGCTGAGCTCATCGCGGCGCACGTCCACAACGTCAAGCGCGGCGAGCTGCAGGCCGTGCCGGACAAGGACTTCGACGCGCGGTTCTGGGTCGACATCGGCCGCAGGGAGAACCGCGAGCCGCTACAGCACATCACGGGCCAGGCGTACTTCCGGTACCTGGAGCTTGACGTCGGCCCCGGGGTGTTCGTGCCACGGCCGGAGACCGAGGTGATGACCGGCTGGGCGATCGACCGGCTGCGCGCCATGAACGTCGCCGAGCCGGTCGCCGTGGACCTCGGGACCGGTTCCGGCGCCATCGCCCTGTCCATCGCCCAGGAGGTGCCGAGGGCCAGCGTGCACGCCGTGGAGGGCGACCCGCTGGCCAGGAGCTGGGCGGAGCGGAACATCACCAGGTACGTGGACGGCTACACCGCGGGCCGGGTGCTGTTGCACGCGGGCGACTTCACCACGCCAGACCCGCGCGCCGGGCTCACCGAGCTCGCCGGCCTGGCCGGGACCGTCGACCTGGTGGTCTCGAACCCCCCGTACATCCCCCTCGGCTCGATCGTGCCGCCTGAAGTGGCGGAGTACGACCCGCCGGCCGCGCTCTGGAGCGGCGGCGACGGCCTCGACGCCATCCGCGCGGTGGAGCGGGTGGCCCGCTGGCTGCTCAGGCCCGGCGGCCTGGTGGCCGTCGAGCACGCCGACGTGCAGGGCGCGGCCGTCTTCTGGGTCTTCGCCGAGGAGGCCGGCTGGCGCGACACCGCCAACCACAAGGACCTCGCCCGCAGGGACCGTTTCGTTACGGCGACGTGGCCGGGCGTTTAGCGCCTAGGATGTAACCGATGAGCGCTCGATACGACTGCGCCGACACGCAGCAGCGGGATGAGGGCCTGGTCGCGGCGGTGTCCGCGGTGCAGGAGGGCCAGCTTGTGGTGCTTCCCACCGACACCGTGTACGGGGTCGGCGCGGACGCGTTCAATCCGAAGGCGGTGACCGAGCTGCTCGCCGCCAAGGGGCGGGGCAGGAACATGCCGCCGCCCGTACTCGTCGGCAGCGTGCGGGCGGCCGCGGCGCTGACTGAGTCGCTCGGCGCGTTCGGCCAGGACCTGATCGACGAGTTCTGGCCGGGACCGCTGACGCTCGTCTTCCGGGCCAGCTCGACGCTCATGTGGGACCTTGGCGACACGCTGGGCACGGTCGCGGTCCGCATGCCGCTGCACCCGGTCACCCTGGAGCTACTGCGCCGCACCGGCCCGATGGCGGTGTCGAGCGCCAACCGGCACAGCCTCCCCGCCGCCACGACGGCGGACGAGGCGCAGGCGCAGCTCGGCGACGCGATCTCCGTCTACCTGGACGGGGGGCCGTGCGCGGACAACGCTCCGTCCACGATCCTCGACCTGACCGGGACGGTGCCGAGGATGCTGCGCGCGGGCGCGCTCTCCGTCGACGACCTCAGGAAGGTCGTCCCGGTGATTGACCTGCCCGCCGCGTCCAGCGGCGCCGAGCCGGAGCTCAGCCCGGCCGACCGGCGGGCCGCGGAGGCGATCGCCGCCGCGAACGCGGCTAATGCCGCCAATGTGGCTGATAACGGCAAGCCGGACGATCCGGCGGACGATCCGGCGTCAGCCGACTGATCGCCGACCGCCATGCGCGAGTATCTCTTCATCCTGATTATCGCGGCGGTGGTGACCTATCTCCTGACTCCGCTCGTGCGACGTGGTGCGATCGCGGCGCACGCGCAGCACGAGCCAAGGGCGCGCGACGTGCACACGAAGCCGACCCCGCTGCTCGGCGGCGTCGCGATGTACGGCGGCCTGGTGGCCGGGCTGCTCGTCGCCGACCGGCTCAAGTACCTCGCGCAGGCCTTCCCGGCGACGCCGCACGGGCACCTGGGCACCATCGAGGGGCTGCTGCTGGCCGGCGGCCTGCTGGTGGTCGTCGGCGTCGTCGATGACCGGTGGGGCCTCGGCGCCATCTCCAAGCTGGCCGCCCAGACCGCGGCGGGCGGCATCGTGGTGTGGTCGGGCGTGTACGTGCCGTGGATACCGGGGCCGGGCAGCGGGAACATCGTGCTTGAGCCGGACCTGAGCTACGTGGTGACGATCCTCATCATCGTCGCCACGGTCAACGCGGTGAACTTCATCGACGGCCTCGACGGCCTCGCCGCCGGCGTCGTCGGCATCTCCGCGGTTGCGTACCTGATCTACTCCTATGAGCTGACCCACTCGGTCGGCATCCCGTCGCAGTCCGTGCCTGCGGTCGCTTCCGCCGTCCTCGCGGGCATCTGCCTCGGGTTCCTGCCGCACAACTTCAACCCGGCGCGGATCTTCATGGGCGACAC
>JAWWPV010000102.1:0-5325 GCA_033854775.1 Trebonia sp. | reverse complement strand
CGCGCACCCGGACCTCGCCGCCCGCGGCGGGCCTGATGGCAGTCACGGCACCGCAGCGGCCTGGGCCACCGCCGATCCGGTCGACGCGAACCCGGCCGCGGGCGTGTCCCGGCATCCGGGGCCGGCCGACGTGACGGTGGTGATCCCGGTGCGGGACCGGCACGCGGAACTCGCCCGCTGCCTGTCCGGCCTGCGGGACCTCGCGCACGTGATCGTCGTCGACGACGCCTCCGCCGACCCGCGGGCGATCGAGCGGATCGCGGCCGAGCACGGGGCCGCAGTCATTGCCCGGCCCGTGAACGGCGGCCCGGGGGCGGCGCGCAACACCGGGCTCGGCGCGGCGGACACGGACATCGTCGCGTTCCTCGACTCGGACTGCGTGCCGCGGCCTGGCTGGCTGGCGGGGCTGCTGCCGCACTTCACCGACCCGGCCGTCGGCGCGGTCGCGCCCAGGATCGTTCCCCACGAGAACGGTACTGGCTGGCTGGCCCGCTACGAGGGGGCGAGTTCCACCCTCGACATGGGCGCGCGGCCCTCGCCCGTCCGCCCCGGTGCCCGCGTCTCTTACGTGCCTGGCGCGGCGCTCGTGGTCAGGAAGGCCGCCGCGGGGGAAGGATTCAGGGACGGCATGTACGTGGGGGAGGACGTCGACTTCGTGTGGCGCATGCCGGCGGCCGGCTGGCGGGTCCGCTACGAGCCCGGCGCGGTCATGGGCCACGACCACCGGGTCACGTTCCGCGCCTGGTTCAGCCGCCGCGCCGACTACGGCACCTCCGCCGCCGCCCTGGAAGAACTGCACCCGGGCGCGGTCCGCCCGCTCTATGCCTCCTGGTGGACGGCCGGGGCGTGGGCGGCGGCGCTCTCCGGCCACCCGGGCACCGCGGCGGCGCTAACCGCGACGGCAACGGCCGTCCTGTCCCGCCGCCTGGCAAGAGTCACCGGTGAACGCTGGCCGTTCCCCGGCTGGCCAGCTGATAACAGCAACAGGAGTCCCGCATCCACGTCGGATAACAGCAAGATGCGCTTGCGCTCGGCCCTGCCTCATGAGAGCGCCGCCTGGCAACTGGCGGCGCGCCTCGCCGGCGGCGGAACGATCGCCGCGGCCCGCCCACTCGGCAGCGCCATGTCCCGTACCTGGTGGCCGATCGCGATCCCGGCGGCGCTCGCCGTCAAGAAGCTGCGCCTGCCCGTGGCGGCCCTGATCCTCGCGCCGCCGCTGCTTGACTGGGCCGACAGGAGGCCGCCGCTCGACCCGGCCCGCTACGTCGCCGCCCGCCTGCTTGACGATGCCGCCTACAGCCTCGGCGTCTGGCAGGGCTGCCTCGCCCGCCGCACGATCCGCCCGCTGCTCCCGGTGATCGGGAGCAAGCGCCGGCCCGGCTGAAAGGGCCATCCGACCCGGCCCGCCGCGGCGCAAGGCACGGCGGAATCCCTTGCGGATCCTGAGTTGCCGTCGCTCTGTGTACGTGCGAAGCTCGCCAACGTATCGTGTACCCATATGGCCGCGTTACGGCGAGAAGGTGGTGATTCACCCTGGCCAACGGTGATTTGAACCCTCCCGCGCGCGACCAGCAGCCCGGCGCGGCCGGCAACGGGGAAGAAGCCGGAACTGACGTGACGCCAGTGCCAGCTGGGGACGCGGGTGATGGTGGGCCGCTCGGCGAGCTTGCCGGGCGCCTGAACCTGATAGAGCGGCACCTGGCCGACTCTCACCGGCGTGCCGCGCACCGGGAAACGGTTATCGACCGGCTGCACGAGGAGAACCAGCGGCTGCGGGACGGATTCGGACGGCTGATCCTGGGGCCCGTGACGTCCGACCTGATCCGCCTCCATGACCAGCTCGCGCGGGAAGCCCGGCGGCTCGACGCCGCCGGCCAGGACGGGCGGCTGCTGAGGTCCTTCGCCGACGACGTGGAACTGATCCTGGACCGGTGCGGCATCGAGGTCTTCTCGGCCGAGCCCGGCGACGCCTTCGAGGGTGGCCGGCATCGTGCGGTCGGCGTGGTGCCCTGTGCGGACGAGTCACAGCACAACACGGTGGCCGAAGTTGTCGCCCCGGGCTTCTACGAGCGCGACACCAGCCAGGTCAAACGTCCCCTGCAGGCTCGTTTCCACCAGTTCTCCCCGGCAGCGGAAAGACCGGGCCAGCCTGACGCGGCGCAACCATAGTGAGGTGACATGGCAACTTACGGAATTGACCTCGGCACCACCCGCTCATGCATCGCGTCCGTGGACCATACGGGGCGGCCGATGGTGCTGAAGAACGCGATCGGGGAGGAGACCACCCCCTCGGTGGTGTACTTCGAGTCGCCGGAGAACGTGGTGGTCGGCAAGCAGGCCAAGGATACCGCGCTGCTCGTCCCGGACCTGGTCGTCGAGCTGGTCAAGCGGAAGATGGGCGAGGACGATCACTACTCCTTCTACGGGCAGGACCATACGCCGGAGTCGATCTCCGCGCTGATCTTGCGCGAGCTGGCCCGTGCCGCCGGGGAGCAGACGGGTGAGGAGGTCCGCGACGTCGTCATCACCGTGCCCGCCTACTTCGGGCTGCTGGAGCGCGAGGCGACCCGCAATGCGGGGCAGATCGCCGGGCTCAACGTGCTCGACGTGCTCCCCGAGCCGGTCGCCGCGGCCCTGGACTACCAGGCGCTCGGGAAGGGCACGGAGGCGCGGAACATCCTGGTGTACGACCTCGGCGGCGGGACGTTCGACACCACCGTCATCCGGGTCGACGGTGACGACATCCACGTGATCTGCACCGAGGGCGACCGCAAACTCGGCGGCGTCGACTGGGATAAGAAGGTCATTGATTTCCTGCTGCGCGGCTTTACCAAGCAGTATCCGCAGCTTGACCCGGGCGGCGACGAGCAGTTCATGCAGGAGCTGGCGACCTCCGCCGAGCAGCTGAAGACGGCGCTGAGCGCGGTCATGACGCGCACCCAGAACGTGCGCTTCGATGGCTCGATCGCACGGCTCGAACTGACCAGGGAGCACTTCGAGGAAATCACGTCTGAGCTGCTCGAACGCACGATGGACAGCACCGAGCGGGCGATAGCCGACGCCCGGGAGAAGGGCGTCGACGACTTCGACGACGTGCTGCTTGTCGGCGGCATGACGATCATGCCGGCGGTGGCGCGGACGCTGCGCGAGCGGTTCGGACTCGAGGCGAGGCTGCACGATCCGCACCTCGCCGTGGCCCGGGGCGCCGCGCTGTTCGCGCTTATCAGTAACCTCAAGGTCATCCTTCCCGAGGACCGCGATGCCGTCGCCGTGCAGCAGGTAGCCGACCAGCTCAACCTTGACGTGGAGCAGGTCGATAGCTTGCGGCGCAAGAAGGTGGCGACGGTCGTGCCGCGCGCCTTCGGGCTGAAGGTCGTCGACCAGACTGACCCGCTGTTCAAGATCGACCCAAGCCGGGCCCGCTCCTTTGTCTCGCACCTGCTTACCGCGAACACGCCACTTCCGGCCGACACTGGTCCGCAATGCTTCGTCACCGTCGCGGAGAACCAGCGCACCGTCCAGCTCGAGGCGTGGGAGCAGGCGGGCGCGGTTGCCTCAGAGAAGCTCGAGCACAACACCCATATCGGCGAAGGCAGGCTGGAGCAGCTTCCCCCGGGGCCGGCCGGGACGCCGTTCCAGGTCGTCTTCCACATGACCGAGACCGGGCTGCTGCAGGTGCACGCGTGGGAGGAGAGCTCTAAGCGGGAAGTGCGCTTCGAGATTCAGATCGGCGGCCTTGGCGAAACGGAGGTACAGCAGGCCACGGCCGCGGTGGCGCGTTACGAGGTGAACGGGTAAGTGGCCTGGGACCGCGAGCGGTACCTCGCCGAAGTCCTTGAGCCGGCCAGGAAGGCAGGCAACGTGCCGCCTCCTGACCTTTACGCGCGCTACGGGCTGCCGCGGCAAATCACCGACCAGGGCCTGTTTAGCCGGCAGGTCGCCGAGGTGGTCGCTTTCTGGAAAGAGCTCACGAACCGGCGCAAGTACGCCAGCCTGGCCGAGGCGCTCATCACGGCGCACGCCGAGCTCGAGCGCGCCGGGCGGCTTACCGTGAAGAGCTTCGCCGAACGTCAAGCCGATGCGCGCAAGGCTCAGCTAGCACGACTGGCCAGCCTGGCCGAGTCGGAGGCAGGCGCGGCGACGTACGTCGGGCCCGCCGCCGTGGCGCGGCTGCGCGACGCGCTCGGCGGCGCCGTCAGTGACGACGACGTCCGGCAGGCGCTCGGCCGGGCCGGGGTCCGGATCGTCGACCAGTACCCCGAGCTGCCCGCCAAGCCGCACCCCAAGCAAGCGGACCTGGCCGGGCACCTGGCTCAGCTGGGCTTGCGGCTGTCCGCCGAGGTCGTCTTCGGCGCCGCAGTCGGCCGTGGCTTCGGTGTCCTCAACGGGTTCCGCCTGGCGGACGGCCGGGCGCTGACGGAAACCGAGATCGTCGCGGCGCGCCGCCGGATGGCCGTGCTGCCCTTCTCCGACCCGGCTAAGACGCCCAGTGAGAATGTTCTGGCGATCCTGAGCGCCGCCGCGCGGTCTCCCGGAGCGCTTGACACCCTGCTGCTGTCCGAGGTCATCGAACGGCTGCGCGACCTGGCCCGTCGCGGCTTCGTGCAGAAGGCCATCGCGGGACAGGGCCGCGAACTCGGCCTGGAGGAGGACGAGGCGGGCCTGCTGGCGGCCGCCGTGCTGCTCACCGGCACCCACGAGGCGCTGAGTCGGCAGGTGGCAGGCGAACTGGCCAGCGGCAGGCTGCGCAGCGCTCAGCGGCTGGCCGTTGGCCTGCCCGTCGATGACCCGCTGCTTGAGCGCATCGCGGCGGTGAACGCGGAGGTCACCGCGATCATCGGGCGCGCCGACGGCGAGGAGGCCAAGGGTCGTCCCGAACAGGCGGCCGCCCTGCTGGCCGAGGCCATCCGCCTGGCGGGCGACGATGACGGCCTGCCGCAGCGGCTCGCCGCGATCCCGCCCCCCGCGCCAAGCGACGTGCGGGCCGAGCAGGACGGGAACCGCGTGCGGGTTAGCTGGCAGCCGAGCGCTGCCGCCGTGGGCAGCGTGCGTTACCTGGTCGCGCGAGGCCGTGGCCAGGCCCCCCGCTCGCCTTCCCAGGGGGCGGCCGTGGTCGCGGGGACCGAGCGGAGCGACGTGACGGACGACGAGGCGCCGGCGGGCACCGAGCTGTTCTACAGCGTCTTCGCCGCACGCGGGGGAGAGGCGTGGTCGCCGCCCGCCACCACCGGGCCAACGGTTTTCACCCCGGACGTCGCCGGTGTCTCGGTTAGCTACGCCGACACATCGGTCGCCGCGTCCTGGCGGCCGTACCCCGGCACCGAC
>JAWWPV010000101.1:0-12416 GCA_033854775.1 Trebonia sp. | reverse complement strand
AGCAGCCACAGCCCCATTGTGCCCGTCGACGCGAGTAGGCCGGTCGGAAGCCACGCGGTATCTGTCACACGAGGTTGCGGCATCGGGTCACCAGTTGTCGATCGAGTTGCGGAAGATCGAGGCCAGGTCTTCCGGCATGACATCACGCGGTGCCATGGAGAGGATCCGCTGCTGCTTGAGCGTGCCCTCCACCAGGTCGGGGATGTCGCCGGCGATGAATCCGACCGCGCCGATCCCGTTCGGCATGCCGATGTCGCGCATCAGCGACACGATCGCCTGTGGCAGCCGTTCCCGCGGATCACCGGAGTCGGCGGCACCCGGGTCAAGCAGCGCAGCGGCCCGCAGGTGACGCTCCGGGCTGGACGGGAAGGTGAACCGGAACGCGGCGGGCGCGGTGAGCGCGACGGACTCGCCATGCGGCACCATCGCCTCGGCCTGCGGGTAGTCGGGCGGCCGGTAACCGCGCACCCGGCCGGCGATCGGGTAGGCGCAGGCGTGCGGCAGGTGCACGCCCGCGTTGCCGAACCCCATCCCGGCGAAGGACGCGGCCATCATCATGTCGGTGCGCGCCGCCAGGTCTTGCCCGGTGAGCACGGCTCGCCGGAATGACCGGGACAGCAACGGCAGCGCCTTCTCGATGAACGCGTCGGACACCGGGTTGCTGCCGACATACACCGCGCGCTGCTCCGGCCGCCGCCTTGTGTACGACTGGTAGTGCCGTGCCGTGTAGGACTCCAACGCGTGGCACAGCACGTCGAGCCCGGTGGCGGCGGTGACGTGCGGCGGGACGGTCAGCGTCGTCAGCGGGTCGACCACGGCCAGTACCGGGCGCAGCCTCGGGTGGCTGATGCCGGTCTTGACGCGCAGCGCTAGCACGTCGAGGATGCACATCGCGGTGCTCTCCGAGCCAGTTCCCGCCGTCGTCGGCACCGCGATCAGCGGCTTCAGCGGCTCCGTCGGCGCCTTCCCGTCACCGACCGGCTTGTTGACGTAGTCCATCAGGTCGCCGGGGTTGGTGGTGAGCAGGTTGATCGCCTTCGCGGTGTCGATCGACGAGCCGCCGCCGATGGCGACGAATCCGTCCCATTCGGTCTCGCGGGCGAAGTCAACCGCCTCCCGCATGCTCTGGTCCGTCGGCTCGACGTGCACGCCGGTGAAGATGGTCGGCTTCAGCCCGGCGCCCTGCATGGACTCGGCCGCCCGCAGCGGGATGCCAGTCGCCGCCACGCCCTCATCGGTGACGATGAGCACCCTGGACAGCCCCATCTGGCCGAGGTCGAAGCCGATTTCGTCGAGCGCGCCCACGCCGAACTTGAGCGGCGGCGCGCCCCAGGTGAAGATCGTCTCGGTGCGGTACTGGGTCGTCATGTCATCCGTCCCTTAGCTGTACGAGCCGCTGGGAGCGATCCGGAGCTCGTGGACGTGTCGTACCTACCACGTTTAGACCGGCGGCATGTATTTGTGAAGGTCGAAACCAGCCGGCGCACTTGACCGGGGGCAGGGACCCGGTGTTGGAGTGGAAGGATGAGCGCTTACCGGGAAAGGCCGTGGCTCGGGCTGTACCAGCCGGGCAAGCCGGCCGACATCACGCCCGAATACAGCGACGGGCTGGCCATGTGGCACGGCGGTGCCGGAGCCGGCGGCGCAGCGGGCAGACCATTCCTGCACTACTTCGATACCGCGGTGACGGGTGCGGCCGTGGAGGCGGACAGTGACGCGCTGGCCGCCGCGCTCGCCGCGCGCGGCCTGGGCCGGGGCGACCGGATCGCGCTGTTCCTGCAAAACGTTCCGCAGTTCGTGATCGCGATGCTCGCGGCCTGGAAGCTCGGCGCGATCGCGGTCCCGGTCAACCCGATGCTCAAGGTACGCGAGCTGCGCTACGTCCTCGCCGACTCCGGCGCGAAGGCCATCATCAGCCTGCCGGACCTATGGAACGCCGTCGGGGTCAGGGCGGTCGAGGGCACCGAGGTCACGGTGGCGATCACGACCAGCCCGCTGGACTACCTGGACCACCTGCCCCCGCCCGCGCTCGACGGCGTCTCGCGAGTGGCGGCCCCTGGCGCGGTCGACCTCCGTGAGCTGGTGCGCGAGCACGCCGGGGAACGGCCGGCCCCGGTCACGCTCGGCCCCGATGCCGTGGCGCTGCTGACCTACACCTCGGGCACGACCGGTGATCCGAAAGGCGCGATGAACACCCACGGCAACGTGGTGTTCAACGCCTGCACGTTCCGGGACTGGATGAGCCTGACGCCACGGGACGTGGTGCTCGGCGGCGCGCCGCTGTTCCACATCACCGGCCTCATCGCGCACATCGCCGTCGGGATGCTGGTGCCCATGCCTATCGTGCTCGGCTACCGTTTCGAGCCCGCCACGATCATCCGGCTGGCCGAACGGTACCGCTGCACCTTCACCGTGATGGCGATCACCGCGTTCACCGCGCTCGCGAACGATCCGTCAGTTAAGGAGGCCGACCTGTCGTCGCTGACCAAGGCCTACAGCGGCGGCGCGCCGATCGCACCGAGCATGGTCGAGCGGTTCGAGCGCGAGGTCGGCCCGTACATCCACAACGTCTACGGCCTCACCGAGACCACCTCGCCGTCGCACGCGGTGCCGTTCGGCCGCCGCGCCCCGGTGGACCCGGCCAGCGGCGCGCTGTCGGTCGGGGTTCCCGTGTTCAACACGGTCGTCCGGATCCTCGACGACGCGGGGAACGAGCTGCCACCCGGCGCGGCCGGCGAGATCGCGACCAGCGGCCCGATGGTGGTGCCTGGGTACTGGAACCGGCCGGACGCCACCGAGCGGGCGCTGCCCGGCGGTGAACTACGCACCGGCGACGTCGGCTTCATGGACGGCGACGGCTGGTTCTACCTGGTCGACAGGAAGAAGGACATGATCGTCGCCTCCGGGTACAAGGTCTGGCCCCGGGAGGTAGAAGACACCCTGGTCCGCCATCCCGCCGTGCGTGAGGCCGCCGTGATCGGCGTCCCCGACCCCTACCGTGGCGAGACGGTATGGGCTTACGTCAGCCTCCGGCCTGGCGCCTCCGCGACCCCAGCGGAGCTAACGGAATTCTGCCGCGCGGAGCTGGCCGCGTACAAGTACCCCCGGCACATCGAGGTCCTCGCCGACCTGCCGAAGACGCCAACCGGCAAGCTACTCCGCCGCGAACTACGCCAGCGCGCCGCCGGCGCCTAGCGGCGCAACCCACGCCATGTCCGCACGGTACCCGTCGGGTACGCCACGGGGTCAGCGGCAAGTGGGGCTGAACCAGTCCGGCGCCTCAGTGTCGCGAAGCGCGCGTACGTCCGCTGGCCGTTCCGCACCCGATGCGAACAGCTCCACAGCTCGTGCCAACCGCCGGGGACGGACGTAACCGACCGGCATGCGTGCGCCGCCCATGTCCACCGCGAGTTCCGCGCGGCCGTAGGTCGCGATCGTCTCGGCGGCGCGGGCCAGCTCGAACCCGGCCAGCCCGGGTGACTGCGGGCCGCTCGCCTCAATGGCCTGTACCTGCTGCCCGCGGACGAGAACGGCAAGATCAAGTCGGCTCTGGCTGCTGTTCTCGGTCACCTGGGCGGGCTGGCTTGACGCCGGGACGCGGATGAGCAGGCGGCCGGCCTTGGCGAAATCCTCGGTGACCAGGTGAACCTGGGAAGTCGTCCACGTTGTGACGCCAGCGCCTGAGCACAGCACGGCGGCATGCGGCGGGGTGATGACCAGCGGTTCAGACTCCGCGTCGGTTCGATATTCGATGGCCTGCGCGCGCTCGCCCGGGCCGAAGCGCAGGGTTGCCGGCAGCATCTTCGCGCCTGCCGTCGCCGTCAGCCGGGCCGTCCCGGGAGCCAGCCCGGCTCCGGTCAGCGGGCGAACCTGAGGTTGGTAGGCCGCCGACAAGCCCTCGGCGAGGAAAATCGTGCGGTGCAGTCCCCGGCCAAGCGGGCCACGGACGGTTACCTCAAACGCGCCAAGCAACGGGCGCGGAATGCCTTCCCAGATATCGATCTCGCCTGCCGGGCCCGCGACGCGGCTGGCGAGTGGCGCACCGCCGCCGGCTCGTCTGACCTCGGCATGCCAGCGGGTGTCAGCACCCAGGTTTTGCGGGAGAAGGAGTCGTGGCGGCACGGCGTACACGGGCGAGCCGGAGGGCGTCGCGATACCGGGGACCGGATCGCCAAGCAGGAGCCGTGGCCGGGAACGTACTTCGACCGAATGTGAGCGGCAGCCGTGCAAGCCGACGGCTTGCACGTTCTCCAGCGAGACGAGGCGCAGCCGCCAGCCGTCCCAGCCGACGGGGATCGTCAGCTCGACGATCTTCCCGGCCTGGCCGGTGAACTCAAGCTCCCGGTCCGCCGGGTGGATGATCCAGACCTGGCCCCTGGGCAGGGACGTGGTCTCCGCGAGCCGGCGGCCGTCCTCGTTGAAGAAGAGAACGGGGTCGGCCTGGTCGATGACGCGGAGCTCGGCGGCAAGGTCCTCGTGGCCAGCGAGCGAGATGAGCACCGTACGCACCGGCCTGTCGAGCGGGCAGGCGGACTGCGGCGTTGTCCCGGCCGCGCCGACCCACATGGCGCGGCTCTGCACGGTATGAGTGTCACCATCCGCTGTGACCCGCCAGCGCGCGACGCCGGCGGGCATTGCGCCGACGGCGGGCAACACTACATGAACGCCCTGCCCGTACGGGTCTAGCGCGATCTGCGGCCGTGTCTGCCGCCTGGTTGCCGTGGCGCCCTCACCGCCCCTCCGGCGCCTGCCGGTCCCGGAAAGCTCGAGATGCCCGGCCGCGAGTTCCTTCTTGGCCGCCTCGATCATGTAGCCGGGCAGCCCGACGGCATCCATGTCGGGGCCGGGCCCGGTGACCCGGTCGAGCAGGTCGAGCAGGTCGAGCGTGCGGTCCACCATGTCGTGGGCGTAGTCGCCCCCGTTGAGCAGGAATCGCTGGGCGGGCTTGGCTATCTGCGACAGCCGCGCCTCCCGGCCAGGTGCTGTCGCCCAAGCCAGGAAGCCCTCCGCGTCCACCTCGGGATCCAGCCGGCGGCGGGAAAGCAGCAGCCGGAAGTAATCACCCAGGCAGTCGGCGGGAATTGCGGCGTGCATCAAGATCGGCCCGGCGGAGGGAAGGGGCAGTTCCGAGAACAACGCCATCCCAAGGCGGCTGATCGCGGTGCTGAACGCGCGCCCCCAGATCTCCTGGTCCTCTTGCGTGCCCTGGAAGCCGGCCGCATCCCACAGCGCGGGCCAGTAGGTTCCGCTCTTGTGACCTGTCGCTGCCGCTCCCGCCATCGCGGCCGCCAGGCAGGCTGGCCAGCGCGACAGCAGCGAGTCCCCCTGGGTCTGCGGGTCTTGCAGGTTCGCGTAGAGGCGGCCGAGGACGGTAGCAACCTGGCGGGTGCGGCCAGGAACAAGATCCGCTTCCGCGACGAGGGACACGCTTCGCAGCCGTGGCCGCCATGAGTCTTCACGCAACCAAAGCAGTTCCCGCGTGCCGACTTGCCGCAAAGCGGCCGGGACCGCCCTCGGTCGTTCTCCCGGCTTGGCCCGTGCACCCCTGTCGCGACCGGACGCTCGCGGATCTGACTCACTAGGCTGCAAGAACGTGCTCGGCTCGCCGGTGCCGGACACGTAGAGATGGTCCCTGGCACGAGTACAGGCCACGAACAGGACGCGGCGTTCCCGCTGAAGGTCTTGGACGTACGTGACGGGATCTTCGCTTTCCGGGGTGATCGCCGTCGGCTCGGGAACCCGTCCTCGCTCAACGCCGATAACCGCGACGGCCTGGAACTCCAGGCCCTTCATCGTGTGCATGGTTCCGGCCCGGACTGCCTGCGCACTGCTGCGGCTGCTCAGCGGGATCGTCATGATGCCGTCGGCCTTCAGCGTCTCGCGTGCCTCGCGAACCAAGCTGGCGGACCTGGCGGCCACACCGATGGCCTGCGGCTCGATGCCGGCGGCGAGCCATGAGCGGATTTGTCCGGCAAGGTCACCGAACTCTGCTGACCGGGTTGCCGCCACCCGAAGCTGCGGGCGCGGGCCGTGCATGGGCGACCGGTAGCCAAGCAGGGAGTCCACCTCGCCATCCAGGCCGGTCACTGGATCCGTCCCGAGCAGCGGTACCGCCCAGGCCAGGATTTCCTGAGTGGTCCGGTAGTTCAGCGACAGCCGCTGGCTCCGGCCCCGTACGCCGATCCGCATGCTGGCGAGAGAGACCCGGTTGTCATAAATGCGCTGGTGCGGGTCGGCCACGATGAACAGGTCGTCCGCGCCAGGCGCCACGGCCGCGCGGAGCAGTCGCCACTGGGATGGATGCAGGTCCTGTGCCTCGTCCACCAGGATGTGCCGGTAGGGCGGCGCCGCTGCCTGGCGAAGCAAGTGCGTGGCCTCGTTGGCCAGTTGCAGCGGGGTGGACTGACGGGCGGTGACGAGTTCGGCGGCGACCTGCTGGATGGCCTGCCAGACCTGGCTGCGCTGCGCCTTGGTGAGCGGCCGTCCCCGGCCGGTGCGCAGGCAGGTCAGGTAGGACTGCTCGGTGTGCAGGTCCTGGGCCAGGATGACCTGCTCCCACTCGTTCTTCAAGAACGCCGGGGAAAAGTCGGTCCGCGCGGCCGCGGCCGCCTCCGCCCACTTGGTGCGCAGTACCCGCTCGTCCGCGATGACGGGAGCGCCGCGGGCCGCCTTGACGATGCCATAGGCCAGCCGGTCTACGTTAAGCACCTCGATCTGGCGGCGCGCCCCGTCGTTCCTGATCAGCAGGTCTAGCTGAGTGCTCAAAGCGTCGGCCAGGGTGCCGTTGAAGGTGGTTACCAGCACCTGGCCTGCTGCCCCGGGCTCGCTCGTCGCCGGCGTCGCCGCGCGCGCGGCCAGGAAGGCCGCACGGTGCAGGAGGGTCACCGTCTTGCCTGTCCCAGGCCCGCCGGTCACGTGGGCTGGGCCGGTATAGCTTGGCCGGTAAGCGATCTTCCGCTGGCTCGGGTGCAGGAACATGCGCCACGCTGCAAACGGATGAGCGAGCATCAGCTGCAACTCCTCATGCCCGGACACGAAGGTGACCTGGCCGGGACTGCGCTCCATCGCCAAGACGAGGTCGTCTGGATCTACCTGCTCAGGCGGCGTCCCAGCGGAGTAAAGCCGGGCAATCTCCTCCTTGGCCTCGTCCAGGGTCATGCCGCAGGCCAGGGCGTGCAGCGCGGCGTACTGGGCCTCGGGCAACGCCGCATGCCGCGTTTCCAGATCGGCCTCGCTGGTCAGTAGCCGGATCATCGGCAGGAGCTGCGCGTCGATGCCGAGCCGGGTCAGGTCGGCGTCGCTGACATCCTCGAACAGGCGTTTGCCTTCGTGCGCGGAAGCCGCCTGAAGCGCTGGCTGCAACCGCTGGATGGCTTCCTCGTCGCGGACTTCCAGTACCCCGAACGCCGGGTTGACGCTGAACCGGTGGCTGGTGGCGTACGCTTTCGCCTTGTCCTCAGGCAAAATCGTGACCAGGCAGTACGTGTCCCCGGTCGCGGGAGCCAGTGCGATGCCGCGCCAGTGGCCGTCCACCTCCAGGGTGCGGATCCGGTCGTCCAGGCTGCGCTGCGGCTTTTTCAGGTGGGTCCAGGGATGAGGGTGCTTAGCGAGCTTGGCGATTGCCGCGTCAACGGCCCGCTGCACGTCCTTGTCCAGCCTCCCGTATTCGGCCAGAAAGGTCTTACCGATCGCCAGGCGTGCCACCGGCCTTGCCCTCCTTCTCAGCTGTCCCCGAAGCTGGCCGTCTAGAGCGGCTTGTTAGACCGCTCGGCACCACCCGCGATGGCGAAAGAAAAATTCCAGTCAGATAAATCTGTCCTACTTTGCGCACCGCAACTGTCGTCCGCAGCAACTAGATGGCAGACCGGCGTAGCTCGCGCCGGTTAACTATATTCCTGCCTGCACTCTTGTAGGAATCAGGCGAGGGGGAACGTCGTGACCAGGCTGGCCGCAATTCTTGACCAGATCGATTCTGGCAGCGTGCTGCTACCCGAGTTCCAGCGTGGCTACGTGTGGAACCGCGACCAGGTCCGCGCGCTCATGCGGTCCCTGTACCTGGGCTACCCGGTCGGCGGCCTGCTCACCTGGGAGACCCGGGCCGTCGGCTCGCTGGTCCGCGGCGAGGTCATGGTCACCCCCGCCCTCCGCGTGCTCATCCTGGACGGCCAGCAGCGGATCACCTCCCTGTACGGCATCACCCGCGGACGTCCCCCCGCCTTCTTCCAGGGGGATGAGAAGGCGTTCTCCGGGCTGCGGTTCCATGTGGAGGACGAGACATTCGAGTTCTACGCGGCGGCCAAGATGCGCGATGACCCCCGGTGGATCGATGTCACGTCGCTGTTCACGAGTGGTCTCGAGCCTCACATCGGTGCGCTGAGCGCCCACCCTTGTACCCGTCCGCGGATCGTCTCCTACATCGAGCGGCTGGCCCGGCTGAGACTGGTGCTCGAACGTGACTTCCACGAGGAGAAGATAACCGGCGAGGACAAGAGCATCGATGTAGTGGTCGATATCTTCAACCGGGTCAATTCCGGCGGGACAAAGTTGTCCATAGGAGATCTCACGCTAGCCAAGAAATGCGCTCATTGGCCGGAAGCCCGCAGCGTTATGCGGACTTACCTGGACCGGTGGGAGAAAGAAGGATTTTCCTTCACCCTGGACTGGCTGCTGCGTAACACAAGCGCCGTTTTGACCGGCCGGGCCGAATTCAATTCGCTGGAGAAGGTCCGGATCGCCGATTTCCAGCAGGCGCTGGAAGCCTCCGCCGGGTACGTCAGCCAGTTCCTGGATGTCGCAGCCGGACGCCTCGCTCTCGACCACAACCGGGTGCTGATGGGCAGATACGCCTTCCCGGTAATCTGCCGCATACTTCACCTGGCTGGCGGCCATTTCGCGGATTCAGCGGAGACCGACCGTGTGCTGTACTGGTACGTCCACTCCGCACTCTGGGGACGGTACGCCGGCTCGACCGAGACCATCCTCAACCAGGACTACGACACGGCCAGCCGGTCCGGCATCAGTGGCCTGATCAGTTCGCTCGAACGCTGGCGTGGCGGGAACCTGGTCATCGGCGGCCAAGATTTCGATGGCTCCGGCCAGGGCTCGCGGTTCTATCCGCTGCTGTACTCGCTCACCCGGATGCACAGCCGGCTGCCGGGTGACCCCGCCCGCCTCCAGGTCCACCACATCTTCCCCAAGGCGGTGCTGAACGCGGCCGGGTACGGGAGGAGCCACGTCGGCGCCATCGCTAACTTCTGCTTTCTCACCAGGGAAATCAGCCTGGTCATCGGGAAACGCAAGCCAGCGGAGTACCTCAGCGCGCTTGAGGCAAGGCACCCGGGTGCGCTCGCTTCGCAGTGGATCCCGCAAGACCCGGCACTTTGGCGCGTCGACTGCTATCCCGACTTCCTCGCGGCCCGCCGCGAGCTGCTGGCCGCGGCAGCCAACCGGTTCCTCGGCCAGCTGCGCTCGGGCAGCGCGGCACGCTTCGATGAGCCCCGCCTGCGGCTGACGGTCGTTACCGGTGGGGCAGCGGATGTCGATTCCCGCAGGAATCAGGTGCTGGCGCTCGTCGCCGAGCTGGCCGAGCTAGGCTGCGCTGACCCCGCGGTCGACTGCGAGGTGTCAGATCCGGCGACCGGGGAGGTGCTGGCCATCGCCGAGGCGTGCTGGCCGGAGGGCTTGCTGCCCGGCCAGGGCGATCCTGTCATCCTCGAGCTCGACCTGGCAGAAGCGGACGGGGCCCGGCTCAGGGAGCTTGGCTATGAGGTCTTCGCGTCGACCAGTTCGCTGCGCGGCTATGCCCGCCGCCGGAACCAGGTGGCCGCGTGCGAGGCAACGGGACCGCTGCCGCGCATTGGAGGTGCGGCCGCAGCAGATGCGAAAGCGGCAACAGTGACCATGGGAATGACCGCTGTCAGGATGCGCTTAAGCCAGCCCAGACCCAACCGCAACGGCACTCGTCCTAATTTCGTGTCGCCTCGGCGTCCCACGCATCGCGGCTTGTGTATGCGTCATCGGCCTTGAGCGCGGTGAGCTCAATATCGAAGTGCACGTCCAGGGCCGTGGACAGCGCGGCCAGCGTCCGCAGGGTCAGGTTCTCCCCGCCGCCGAGGATCTGGCTCACCCGCCCGGGGGAGACGCCCATGCGGACCGCGAGGTCGGCCCGGGTGAGGCCGCGCTCCCGCATATACCAGTTGACCGCGTTGGTCAGTTGGGTGACGAGGACGAGCATCTCTTCGTCGATCTGGGCATCTGCGGCCCGCTGGTCTGGCGAAACGCCTAGTCCGAAGCTCATCGGTGTCTCCACTTCGTTACGGCCGGAGCTGTGCTGTGCCCGGACGCTGGTAGCTTCCTCGGTGCTTAGCTTTAACTAAAGATATAGCTATACCTAAAGTCTTCGCTACGCCCAAGGTCTCGCCGACGCCAAGGCATAACAACCAGCAGTACCTAATCGTTACATAATCGTTACCTTGCATGCTGTGACCTAGGTGGACTCCTGGAGCTGGATGGGACCCCTGCGCGTTCCGCGAACACGATTAATAGCCATAAATTTCTACAGAGCGAAATAAAGCCTAGATAGGTCACGAATTACCTGCAACTATGTTTCTCGGGAGGCGGCCACTGCCTGCACTGGCGCAGGTATGAGGCAAGGGGGGCTGGGCGTGCCTAACTGGGTGGTTAGTATTGCCGGAACATTTATTCTGTCGATGTTTCTGGCCTGCGGGTTCCTGCGGCTGCGCTGCCGGGGAGTCGGATATCCGTTCGGGCCTCGCGCGCGGTTCTGGGCCTTCTTCATCATGGTGGCCACGGCCGTGGTGTCCGCTGGCGCGGGACTGCTCGTCGTCTTCGCCAGTCGCCAGAACCATGCCGCTTATGGCGGGATCATCGTGTCGGGCGGCTTGTGGTTCGGCAGCTTGCCTCCCCAGGGGGACAAATTGTCATCAGGCCGGTCGTTTCCCGCTGCCGTATGGGCGTTCCCGCTCAGCCGCCTGTACGACCGGATGGGCGACGACATGCAGGAGTGGTGCGATACCCGGCTTCGGGCGGCGTCGCCGAAGCCGCACTGGATAGCGGACGCCGTGACGTATTACTACGACCAGGTGCGGCAAGGGCTCAGGGACGGCCAGGCGCGGGCCAGCCTGGACCGCTGGCATGACTCGATCACGCACAAGATCGGCATAGTGCGGATGATCGACTCGGACGCGACCACGGCCCGGGTACGGGCGGCCCTGCAGATGCACCCGGCTACGCAGCACATGCGCAAGTACACCGATGACGAACTGCCGTGGCTGGCAACCCGGCTGGAGAGCGACGCGCTGAACGAGCTTCACCTGTTCCTCGCCTACGTGTACCGGCTCGGGCATCACAAGCTGCTGATCTACCCGTTCCGGCCATCCGCTCACCGGGTGCAGGTCCGGCGTCCCGAGCCCATATCGCCAGATCTGTAGGCAGGCCGCACTAGCGCCCCTCGTCATGGGTGATCGCGGTCGTCGAGTGGCAGCCAGGCCCGGACGGAGAATCCTCCTTCGGGCCGGGCGCCGGCCGTCAGGGTGCCGCCGAGGGCTTCGGCGCGCTCGGTCATGCCGGCGATGCCGTTACCCGACCCGCTGGCGGCGAGGCTCTGGACCTTGGCGCCGCCGTTGTCTTGCACTTCGACCAGCAGGTGACCGTCGTCGCAGGCTATCCGCACGGCTGCGGTGCTTCCGGCGGCGTGGCGGGCGGCGTTGGTGAGGGCTTCCTGGACGATGCGGTAGGCGGCCACGTCGACGGTCCTGGGAAGGCTCAAGCTGAGTTCGTCGTCCTCGACCCGCACCCGCAGGCCAGCCGATCTCGCCGTCGCCACCAGGTCGTCGAGGTGGGCCAGGCTTGGTGCGGGATCGCGGGGGAGATCCTCGTCCACTGCCCGCAGGACACCGAGGATCGAACGCAGTTCGACGAGCGCCTGACGGCTCACGCCGTGGATGGTGGCCAGGGCTTCGATAGCACGTTCCGGTTGCCGGTCGGCCAGGTGCAACGCGGTGGCGGCCTGGACGTTGATGACCGAGATGTTGTGCGCGACGACGTCGTGCAGGTCGCGGGCCATCCGGACCCGCTCCTCGCTGGCCACGCGGCGCGCCTCTTCCTCCTTGATGTGCCGCTGCGCCTGGACGCGCTCGTGCCTGAAGCGGATGCCCTCGGCCCCGCCGAGCAGGACAAGCAGGCCGACGGCGAGGGAGAGAGCGGAGGTCGCCGACGGCGCCTTGTGCGGCCCAAGCAGGGCGGGCAACCAGAGCGAGCCGACGTAACCCGCGACGAGGCTGAGGATCGCGGCGGCCCGCTTGCGGTAGTAGATCGCCGTGCCGAACGCCACCACAAGGGCATCCCAGATCGGGCCGCCCGGGTTGGCCGTCGTCGTGTACCAGAGGGTGGTCACC
>JAWWPV010000100.1:0-5834 GCA_033854775.1 Trebonia sp. | reverse complement strand
GGGGTGACGCTGCCGTGCAGGAGGTTAAGCGGGCTGGCTTCATCCCACCACGACCCGCCCAGCCGCTCGTACACGTCATTGTCGACGGGCACCCATGCACCTCCGCACCCACTGGTCACCCAGCGCGGTAACTGCCCGATTCGCAGCACGACCTTGCCGCATGGTCCCCATCCTGGCACTAAGCCGGTGACCCGTCCGGCCGGGGCTGCGCGGTCCTTGCGTGAAGTGCCAGGAGCGCCTGGTGGCGGGCGGCTATATCGGCCTGGTCGGCTGGCTCAGGGACGGTGCGCTCGCCCACCCGCGCGATCATGGCCGCCTGGTCGAGCAGGACCTGGGACCGGCCGGGCGGGGCCGCCGCCATGATCGTGGACAGCGCGTCCAGCTGCCGGATCAGGACCGCTGGCATACCGTCGGCGGCCTGGCGGATCTTCTCGAATGACCGCTGCACCAGGCGCTCGTAGCTGACCGGGACCGTAATGAGCCTGATGATGCCGAGGCGGTCCCGGTGGTAGGACTGCGGGCGCCACTCGACGGCGATCTTGCACAGGCTGTCGCCCAGCCAGTCGATGCAGGTGAGGGCCGTGAAGGTGTCGTTGACAGCAGGGGATAGCGCGCGGATCGCGATCTCTACCAGCTGGTCGATGCCGAAGGCGATGTCCTGGCTCAGCGTGCGGAGCGGTCCGGTGATGTGCACGGTCTCCAGGCGGCGTCCTATCGCAGCCGAGGCCTCGGGCGGCCAGACGGTCGCTATCGGGTGACCCCTGGTGAGGAAGTGCCCCGGCCGGTAGTGCAGCCGTATCACCGCATCGTGCTCGGCGGCGATCCTTACCAGCGTCGCGTGCCGGACGAACTGCAGGTAACCGCTGGTCGGTGCCGTGACGACGCGGCCAGCGCGGTCCAGCCGGGCCAGCAGGACCTCGGCCGAAGGGCCGTTGACGTGAGCGCTGCCGTTGAGCGGCAGGCCGGCGGCCGTGGCGCCGCTGGCCGGCCCGGGCGCTACCTCCGCGTCGATGGCCCTGCCCAGGTCATGGGCGATGCTAGCGATCACCCCGGGCAGCTGGATGGCGGTGGCGATGTGGTGGATGAAGTAGATGAGCACGCCAAGGTCGATCGCGGTCAGGGCGAGCGCCACCGTCACCGAAAGGTGCGGCACGAAGCTGCTCCCGATCGAGATGAGCGTGAGCATGGCGTAGAAGAAGGTCGCTCGCGTTGGTCCCCAGGGTCAGCTGGCTGCCCCGGTCCCTGATGAACGTGCGCAGCATCCGCGGCCCGAATTGCTGCGACGCGAGCGTCAGCGCCACGATCATGATGGAGAAGACAACGCCGACGACCGTGATGAGTGCCCCGGCCAGCGACGAGAGAATCTGCCTGGCGGCGTCCGGCGAACCGCTGATCACCCACGACGGCAGCCGCAGCTCGCCGTGGAAGGCGGACTCGTCGATGCTCAGGGTCAACGCGAACAGCCCGACCGCCACCACGCTTTCGATGGCGGGGATGAGCCACATGTTCGTGCGGAGCGCCTCGTCGCGCCAGTCCGACTCGATGGCGAGACCGCGAAGGGTTATGCGCATTGCCTGGTCCTCATCCCTGTGACACGCCGACCAGGCTTCCCGGCTCACCTCCCATCAGGATAGCCGCGCGGGCGCGAAACTCTGGCCCGCGCGGCTCGCGGGGCTCGCCTGGAACATGAAAACCAAGCATCGCGTCCAGCTGCGCGGATATCCCTGCGCGTAGAATCCGGACAGGAGGCCATCGGGGGAGGGCGCCATGCGAGTCGAGCCTGCCAGCACAGTGCCCTGGCTCGCTCCCCGGGCGAAGCTCCCGTCCCTGGTGAACATCCCGCCCGGGGTAAAGATCACGGTCGGCCGGGGCGATCTCACGCTTCAGCCCATGATGTGGATGTTCCTGGCGATACTAGTTACCTTCCTCATCACCAGGATCGTGACCAGGCTAATCCGGTCGGGCAGCGGTGCCGGTGCCGGGATTGGCAACGTCAGCATCGCGGGCAATCACGTTCATCACCAGGTCTTCGGCATCCTGATCATCATCGGCACGGGCATCGTCCTGGTATCGGCGGCGCCGCGCGGGGCGGCGCTTGACGCGGCCGCCGCCGTTTTCGGGGCGGGCGTCGGCCTCACCGTCGACGAGTTCGCGCTCTGGCTGCACCTGGAAGACGTCTACTGGGCCGATCAAGGGCGCAAGTCGGTCGACGCGATCTTCTGCGTCCTGGTGATCACCGGGGTGCTCATCGGCGGAGCCAACTTCCTGACCGGCAGCGTCGGGACGGCGGCGTGGTGGTCGTCGGTCGCCGTCATCGCCGTCAACCTCCTGCTTTGCGTGATCTGCCAGCTCAAGGGAAAGGACGTGACCGGCGTCGTCGGCATCGTCGTCGGCGTCGTAGCGCTTGTCGGCGCCATCAGGCTGGCCAAGCCGGGGTCCTGGTGGGCGGTGCACCGCTACTCCAGCCGGCCGCGGCGCGCCAGGCGCGCCGCGAGCCGCTACGACCAGCGTTACCAGCAGCGCTGGAACCGGCTGCGCGACCTCGTCGCCGGCGCCCCTTCCCGGAAATGACCAGGCTGGGTTCCTGCGATCTCCCACTGGCCAGCCGGCCAGATAACGGCGACGATCGGGGAGGTACGGCGCGAACGATTCGTGAGACGCGCCAGAAGCCCCGAGAGAAAGTGACGCCACCTGATGACGGACAGCCCCGTGAGGGACAGCAAGCTCGAAGGCAGCACGGCGCCCGGGTTCGAGCCGGTCGCCGAGGAGTTCGGACGGCTGCTGGCGCAGGAGCGCGACGCTCGCGGTCAGTTCTGCGCCTACCTGCGCGGGCAGCGGGTCGTGGACCTGTGGGGCGGCGGCGGCGTCGCGCCCGATGACTTGCAGGGCGTCTTCTCAAGCACCAAGGGAGTCTCCGCGATCTGCATCGCGCTGCTGGTGCAGCGGGGCGCGCTCGACCTGGACGCCCCGGTCAGCCGTTACTGGCCCGAGTTCGCCGGCGGCGGCAAGGCCGACGTCACCGTCCGCCTCGCGCTGTCGCATCAGGCGGGCATCCCCGGCGTGGAGCCGCAGGTCACGCTTGAGGAGGTCATCGACCACGATGCGATGGCAGCGCGGCTCGCGGCGCAGGTGCCGCACTGGCGGCCTGGCACGGCGCACGGGTACCACGGGCTGACGATCGGCACGATCATGGACGAGCTCGTCCGGCGCATCGCGGGCATCCCCGTCGCCGAGTTCTTCAGGAAGGAGATCGGCGACCCGCGCGGCATCGACTTCTACCTCCGCACGCCAGAGGACGTCGACCCCCGGGTGCGCATGCTGCTCCCCGCCGACCCGACACCCGAGCAGCAGAAGCTGCTTGGCGGCCAGCCCATGTCCCCCGACAGCCTCGGCGGCATGACGTTCAACCTCGCCGCCGCCTCGCCCGCGCGCAAGGAGCTGATGCCGAACATCCGCGCCGTCCGCGCCTCCGGCCAGGCCGCCGCCGCCGGCGTCGGCTCGGCCCGCGGGCTCGCCCGGCTGTACGCGATGTGCGTGAGCGAGGTCGACGGGTTTCCCCGGCTGCTCACCGACCACACGATCGCCCAGGTCACGCAGATCCAGACCGTCGGCGAGGACCTCGTGCTGTCCGTCGCCAACCGCTTCGGCATCGTCTTCCAGAAGGCCGACGGCCGGGTCGCCTACGGGAGCCACCAGGCGTTCGGGCACGACGGGGCGGGCGGCTCCATCGGCATCGCGGACCCGTGGCACGGCATCTCCTACGCCTGGATTCCCCGGCGGATGTCGTTCCCCGGCGGCGCGGACAGCCGCGGCCTCGGCCTGGCCAGGATCCTGCGCGAATGCCTGTCCGGCCGGTAAGACGCCCTCAGTGCCCAGGGACGGTTACCTTGGTCGACTGGCGGACGATCAGCTCGGGCTCGAAGATCACCTGCTGATGCTGGTGGGAGTCGCCGGCGGCGGCCTCCTCGAGCAGCATCCTCGCCGCGGTGCGGCCGAGTTGCTGGCGGGGCTGGCGCACCGAGGTGAGCGGGACGGCGGCCGCTGCCGCGAAGTCGATGTCGTCGTAGCCGACGATGGAGATGTCCTCCGGCACCCTGATCCTGTGCCGGGTCATCTCCTGGAGGACCCCGAGGGCGATGAGGTCGTTGGTGCAGAACACCGCGGTGGGCCGGTCCGCCGCCGCCTGGGCCGCGATATCCGCGCCGGCCTTCTGCCCCGCGGCCACGTTGAGCGCGCCGACATCGATGATGTGCAGCTCCCCGGCCGGGCGGCCGGCCTGCTCGAAGGCGCGCAGCGCGCCCTCGAGCCGGTCGGCCACCTGCCGGATGGCGTGCGGGCCGCAGATGTAGGCGATGTGCCGGTGGCCGGCGGACAGAAGGTGGGAGGCCGCGAGGTCACCGCCGAGCACGTCGTCGACCGCGACCGAGCACTGGCCACGGGACGGTGACCGGCTGTCGACGAGCACGACCGGGGTGCCGCGCCGCTGCAGGCTGGCGAGCCGCGAGCCCGCGCCGACCACCGGCGTGATCAGCACCCCCTGCACCCGGTGCTCTTCAAGCAACTCCAGGTAGCGCTTCTCCTTGCGCTCCTGGTCGTCGCTGTTGCACAGGATGACCGAAAGGCCGGCCTTGTTCGCCTCGTCTTCCACGCCGCGCGCCACGTCGGTGAAGAACGGGTTCGCCACGTCGAGCACCACCAAGCCGATCGTCCGGCTCCGGCCGGCCCGGAGCTGGCGCGCGGACTCGTTCCGCACGAAGCCGAGCTCCCTGATCGAGGCGTTCACCCGGTCACGCGTCGGCCGCGCCACGATGTCGGGCCGGTTGAGCACGTTGGAGACCGTGGCGACGGAGACGCCGGCGTGGGCGGCGACATCCCTGATGCTGACCGGCACGCTTACCCGCTTCTCCATGGACAAGGCAACATTATGAAACGATACATCCCCGTCCTACCTGGTGGCTTGCAGGTCCGGCCCGGAGAATTCATGCCGTCCGGGCCCGTGCCGCCGGACGCGCCGCGCACCCCCGGGCGGGGCCGGCGCTGGGGACCCGCATGCCGGCCAGGCCGTTGGCACGGTTCAAGGCCCACCACGGGCTGGGCGCCACCACCTGTGCAAGCGGTTCGCCGCGCGGGCCGCCGCGCATCCGCCCGGCGCCCTCTGACGTGGTCACTCAAGGCCGGCCCGGCGGGCCGCGGCCGTCCAGTCCCGGCGGGCGCCCGTCGGCTCGAAGCGCCGCAGGTCAAGGCCCGCGTCGCGGAGCAGCGTGCGCATTCCGGCGAGCGTGCCAGGGGCCGTGCCGAGGGTGCGGGCCTGAACGAGGACGTTGCCAAGGGCGGTCGCCTCGGCCGGGCCCGCCACGACCGGCAGTCCGGTCGCGTCGGCGGTGAGCTGGCACAGCAGCGCGTTGCGGGAGCCGCCACCGACGACGTGCACCACGTCGGCGTGCCGTCCGGACAATTCCTGCGCGGCGAGCAGGGCACGCCGGTAGGCGAGGGCCAGGCTGTCGAGCACGCACCGGACGATCTCCGGCGGTGACGCGGGCACCGGCAGGTGCCGTGCTGCCAGCCAGCCCTTGATCCGGGCTGGCATGTCCCCGGGCGGCAGGAACACCGGGTCGTCGGCGTCGATCACGAACCGCAGCGGCGGCACGCCTGCGGCCTCGGCCAGCAGCGTCGCGAGTGCTCCTGCCACCTTTCCCCAGCAGCGCAGGCACTCCTGGAGCAGCCACAGGCCGCTGACGTTGCGCAGGTACCTGACCGTCCCGTCGACCCCGGCCTCGTTGGTGAAGTTCGCGGCCCGGCTCGCCTCGGTCACCACCGGGCGATCCAGTTCCATC
>JAWWPV010000099.1:0-4115 GCA_033854775.1 Trebonia sp. | reverse complement strand
CCGGACCAGTTCGTCAAGGCCGACGTCCAGGCCGCGCGTCCGGTCTTGGACAAGCCCGTTGGAGTAGAACACCGCGGTGGAGCCGGGCGGCAGCCGGAAGGCGTGCTGCCGCCGCGGGCTCGCCCAGCCGAGCGGCGTGCCCGCTTCCGCGCCGTCGAGCACGGGGAGCGCGTCTGGCGTCAGCAGCAGCGTCGGCGGGTGGCCGGCGTTACCTGCCTGGCCCTCTCCGGTCTCCGGGTCGATCACCAGGTAGGTGACGGTTGTGACCTGCTCCTCGCGCTCGGTCGCGGTGAACAGCCGGTCGAGCCCGGCGAGCACCGCCGCGGGCCGCGGGTCGGTCAGCGCGAGCGCTCGCAGCGCGTTGCGCACCCGCCCCATGCCCGCCGCCGCCAGGAGCCCCTTGCCCATGACGTCGCCGACCGCGACGGCCAGCCGCCGGTCGGGCAGGCGGAACACGTCGTACCAGTCACCGCCCACGTTCGTCGCCTTCGGCAGGTACTTGGCGTCAAGCGCGAGGCCGCGGACGCTCGGCAACTCGCCAGGGAGCAGGCTGCGCTGGAGGGTGACCGCGGCGGTGTGCTCCTTCTCGTACATCTCGGCCCGCTCGACGGCGAGCGCGCACTGGCCGGCCAGCGCCTCGAGGAAGACGCGTTCCTCTTCGAGGATCGTCCTCGGCTTGCCGAAGGAGAACCGCAGCGCGCCGAGCGGCATCCCGGCCGCGAGCAGCGGGAGGCCGACCCAGGCCTGCTCGTCGCCGGTGTCCAGCACCGGCCCCGGCTCGTCCGGATCGTTGTCGAACTGGCTCCTGAACTCCTCGGGATCGGCGATGAGCACCGGGCGGCGGGTCGCGATCGCGCGCGTCATGACGCTCGGCGTGTCCAGCGTGAGCCGCACCCCGATCCCGTCGGGCCCGGTGGGGGCGAGCCCGGACCGGTTGACCACCCGCAGGCCGAGCCTGTCGTCCTCGAGCAGCGCCACCGCCGAGCGCAGCGCGCCGATCGCGGTGCGGCCCACCTCGGTGATCACCTCGACCACCTGCTCGACGTCGAGCGCCTCGGCCAGCATCGCCGTCGCCTGCTGCAACCGCGCGGTGCGCAGCGCCGCGGCGGACAACTGGTCGGTCAGCCTGCCGCGCATTTCTTCCGCTTCGCGCTGGCTGGTTACGTCGGTGCAGGCGCCGACCCACTCGGCGATCTTCCCGTCCCGCTCGATGGGCACCGCCCGCACGTCGTAGTGCCGGTAGGAGCCCCCCCTGGCGCGCATCCGGAACCGGTCGTCAAAAATCCGGCCGGTGCGCAGGCACTCCCGCCAGTCCCGCTCGACCCGCTCGCGGTCCTCTGGGTGAATCGAGTCAAGCCACCCGTTGCCGAGGAACTCCTCGACGGTCTGCCCGGTGATCCAGCGCCACTCGGCGGAATCCTCAAGCATCTCGCCGTCGGGCGACGCCACCCAGATGATCTGCGCGCCGCCCTGGACGAGCGCACGGTAGCGCTCCTCGCTGCGGCGCAGCGCCTCCTCCGTGGCCGGGCCGGTGCCTCCGGCGATGACGATCAGCCCGGCACCGCGCAGCGCGTCATCCGCACCGCGCACCCCGAACCAGTGGAATGTCCGCTGGCCCGTGACCGCCGTGCCCGCGGCACCGGATGCACCTGTCTCGAACGTCTCCGTCGCTGGCCGGCCATGCTCGAGCACCTGCTTCACCGCGGCCTCGCCCCTGGCGGCGTCCACCGCGGGCCAGACCGCGGCCATGGGCTGCCCGGTGAAATCGCTCACCGGGCGGTCGTACAGCCTGGCGAGCGCGGGGTTGACCCACGCGAAACGCAAGTCGGTGTCCAGGAACGCCATCCCGGCGGACGCGTCGCGCAGCACAGCATCGGGGAGCCAGGATTCGAACTCACCCAATCCGGCCTCCCGCTGCTTCGGCACGGAGGTGTCAGCGCTCAACCGAGCACCTCAAACACCGTGCAGGCGCCTGCCACTGGCGGCTCCTTCCTGGCGGCAGCCCGCAGGCAGCGCGACATTAGTGCCGCGACCGCAGCGACCGCACAGAATAAGGGTGCCACAATCCAGGTACCGATGCTGCCAGCTAGCGGCATGGAAGCCAAGCGAGAATCGCTGCCGCCGCGGCCGGCGGCCTCCGGAGGGCCCCAGGAAACGCGACACGAACGGGTTAGCTGCCATCGCACGGCACAATGATGGCAGCATGGGTAAATTCTCCTACAGCGGATGATGTGCTCTCCCCTGTTACCCGCAACCCGATGTGGGTAACAGGGTGAAGCGTCGATTTCACATATGTAGATCTGAGAGGCTATCAGGGTGAGCCCCCACAGCCGACGTCGTAGCCAGGTAGGTGGCGGCGCGCCCCCCAACGCGCTGTTCGACGAACTCCTGCAGGCGGCACGTGAGCTGCTCGCGGTACGCAGCCCGCTTGACGCTGAGCTGATGGTCAGTGACCTGCTCGGCACCTGGTGGCCGCAGCGGCACCACACCATCGGCGGGGCCGGCATCGAGCAGCTGATCGGCGACGGACTTGTCGATTACGCCGCGCAGCAGCACTCGCCCGCCGCGCTCGCGCTGCTGTCAGGGATCGCCTGCCTCGGCACCTCACGCCAGGCCGCGGCGGCCGAGCAGGCGGCCATCACGCTCATCGACGCCGGCGTTCGCGCCCCGCGGTGGGCCGAGTACCTTGGCGCGGTCTCCTCGGCCGATTGCTACGTCAACCCGGACGCGTGGGGCGACCAGGACGAGGTCATCTGCGTCTTCAGCTACGCGGGCGAGGAGCCGCACGCGCTCGTCTCGGTCATCGACTACAACCTGGCGGGCATGCTCAGGGACGGCTGGGTCAGCTCCCAGGTGGAGAAGCTGCTCGATCACTGCAGGCGGCCAACGGTGACCCCGGTGAGTTCCCGTCCGGAAGACGGCTTCAGGCAGATCGAGCCGCCGCAGGCGCGGAAGATGCTCCAGGCCGCGCTCGCCGCCACGGACGCGGCCGAGGACCCGCCGGTCAGCGACTCCTTCGCCGCCAGGCATGCCTTCATCAGGGCCCGCATCCGCGCGCTGCCCCCGGCCCCCGGCCGCGCCGGGCGGCCCAAGCGGGCATGGTCGACCGAGCGCCGGGCGCTGCTCGCCGCCGAGTTCCTCGCCTCCGACGAGGCCGAGGAGCTGTCCGACCTGCAGGCCGCGAGCCGCATCGCGGACCTGATCATCGACTTCGGCTGTGACCAGGACAGCGGCAAGCCGTTGCGGATGTCTCCGGCCAAGGTGCAGAACTTCATGCTCGGCTGGCTGCCGCGCAAGGTACTGCTGTCGGTCGCCGACCAGAACGCGATGCCGCACGCGGTCGACGCCTGGATCCGCTGGTCCGGCCAGAAGCGCGGGCTGTCAGACGCCGCGATCGAGCAGACGCTTGACGTCCTCTTCGACTCGATGACCACCTTTTCGCGGATATACCGGGATCCGGCCGAGTTCGGGCTGGACGAGAAGCTCGTCGCCAGGCTGCTGCCCGACTCCGACCTTGAGGCGCTGCCGCGGCGCGCGTTCGCGTTCCCGATCCTCGAGGGCAAGCACGGCGGGGTCGATTTGTCAAAGCTTGACCCGGCCGATCCCGCCGACCGGCGGCTGCTGCTCGCCGCCGACCACGACACGCGGACCGGTTCACCGAGCGCGGCAGGCGTCGGCCGCCACATCGACCGTCACCTGGCCCTGGCGGACCGGCTCTGGCGCGGCTCGCCGCCCGCCCTGTGGGACGCCGCGCAGCGGCTGCTCGACACGGGCGAGGACAGGCACATGGTGCTGCACGCCCTGATGGACGTCCTCGACGCGGCGGGCGCGGACGAGGCCGCCCTGGAGGTCGCCCTGCGCGAGCTGGCCACCGGCCTGAGCGACGACGACCTCAACGGCCTCACCAACCCCGACTCCTGAAACGTTTGAATAGTCAAACGCCCAAGTCAAAGTCCCTAGTGAGTCCGAACGGGATCGTGTTCCACGTTCCCAGCGAACCTATGACCGCTAACGCACGGGCGGCGGCGGGGAGCGCGTGCCCGGCCGTGAACATTTGAACGCGTTCGTCCGGTTCGGGGAAGCAGGCCCGCCCGGTTCCGTCGGCGCGCAGTGCG
>JAWWPV010000098.1:0-3156 GCA_033854775.1 Trebonia sp. | reverse complement strand
CGCCCGGGCGGTGCTGCCGCCGGGCCGGTCGCGCCGGGCCGGCGCGGGCCGGCCGGGGGCGGGAGAGGCGCAGCCGGGGTTAAGGAAGGCGCTGGACGGCCTGCTGGAGGACGGCAAGCGGGGCGACCCGGTGTCGCCGCTGACCTGGTCGGTGCTGTCGCTGCGGGAGCTGGAGCGGAAGATGGCGGCGCTGGGGTTCCGGTGCGGGAAGGACGCGATCGCGCGGCTGATGCACGAGGACGGGTGGAGCCTGCAGGGCATGGCGAAGGTCCTGGAAGGGAAGCAGCACCCGGACCGGGACGCGCAGTTCCGGCACGTCAGCGCCATGATCGCGGAGTTCACGGCGGCCGGGGAGCCGGCGGTCAGCGTGGACGGGAAGAAGAAGGAGCAGCTGGGCCCCTATCACCGCGACGGCCGGTCCTGGCGGCCGGCCGGGGACCCGGTGGAGGTCCGCGACCACGACTTCCCCGATGAGGAGCTGGGGCGGATCGCCCCCTACGGGGTCTACGACGTCGCCGCGAACCGCGGGTTCGCGGCGGTCGGGACCAGCCATGACACCGCCGCGTTCGCGGTGAGCGCGATCCGCCGCTGGTGGCTGGCCGAGGGGCAGCTCCGCTACCCGCGCGCCGCCCGGCTGCTGGTCACCTGCGACTCCGGCGGCTCCAACAGCAGCGTGAGCCGGGCCTGGAAGCACGAGCTCGCCCTCCTCGCGGCGCAGACCGGGCTGGAGGTCACCGTCTGCCACTTCCCGCCCGGCACGAGCAAGTGGAACAGGATCGAGCACCGGCTGTTCTGCCACGTCACGAGAACCTGGAAGGCCCGTCCCCTGATGACCGCGGAGGACGCCGTCGCCGGGATCGCCGCCACCGTCACCGCCAAGGGCCTGAAGTGCACCGCCGTCCTCGACGACGGCGACTACCCCGAGGGCGTCCAGGTCAGCGACCAGCGGATGAGGCACCTCGAAGGCCGCGTCCTGGCCCGCGCCGCCTTCCACGGCGAGTGGAACTACTCGGTCCTGCCCGCCCCCCGCCCCGGCCCGGAACAGGAACCGGGCCCCGCCGGCCCGGACCCCGCCCTGCCCGCCGCCCTCGCCGCCCTCGCCGGCGTCCCTGACCTGCACGAGCGGGCCGGCCACGCCTGGGCGGCCGACCGCGAGCACCGCCTCGCCCTCGGCCGCGGCCGCCCCCGCCTGAAGAACACCGGCCACGGCATCCGCCTGCTCGCCCCGGAAACCGTCCTGGCCGCCGCCGCCTGCCGCATCCGCCTCGGCATGACCTGGGCCCTCCTCGCCCAGGTCCTCGGCGTCCACCACTCCAGCATCAGCGTCCCCGGCGGCCACGCCGTCACCCTCCTCCAGGGACTCGGCATCACCCCGGAGGCCGGCCAGCCCCGCATCAGGACCACCGCCGCCCTCCGCGCCCGCGCCACCGCCCTCGGCACCACCATCAACGCCATAACCCGACACGACCCAGCAGACCCGCACACCACAAGCCCGGACGACACGCCCGAAACCACCACCTAAATAACCGACGCCGCCATATCGCCACTTTTGACCCGCAGTAATCTAGCAGGCGCATCCTGACCGGTGTTTTGTTCGATTTTATGACGACGAGACGGGGCCCCCGGGGGCCAGGCACCCGGATGACCCGCGATCTCAGCCGTCAACGGCACGCTCGAGGGACCCGCCCGAAGGAAAGCCAAACCGCGAAACCAGCCCACCCGCAGCACCGGCAAACCGGGGGTGGGGTCAGCGTCCCGCGATCATTCCGCTGCGCGCCAAGGCGACCAGCGGCGGCCTGGGCTCTGCGTGATGGGCAGGGACATGGGGGCTTGGGCGCTTGGCACCGACGCGCCGCTAGCTCCCGAGGTCGCAGGCGCGGTACCGCCGGGTGCCGCGGCCAAGGACGGGGGGACGAACGACGGCCGGTGCACCCGGGGGGCGCGCAGCGCCGCGAGCAGCTCGCCAAGTGCCTCGAAGTTGTGCGCGCTGACCACCGCGTCGCAGTAGGGCCAGGCGGCAGCCATGCCGCCGACCTCGGGCCGGTACCGCTCCGACTGGGTCCTGGGGTTCGCCCACACGATCCGGTAGGCGATCCGGTGCAGCCGCGCCAGCTGCGCGCCGAGCAGCGCGGGATCCCCGGTCTCCCAGCCGTCGGAGATGATCAGGATGACCGCGCCGCGGCCCATCCCGCGCACGGCGTAGCGGTCGTTGAAGTCGCGCAGCGCCGCGCCGATCCTGGTCCCGCCCGCCCAGTCGGGTGCGGCCTCCCCCGCCTTGGCGAGCATCGTCTCCGGCGACGCCGCGGCGAGGAAGGGAGTGAGCCTGGTCAGCCGGGTGGCAAACGCGAACACCTCGGTCCGGGGCCGGGTGGCGTCGCGGGACGGCCCGGAGAAACCGGACCCGCCACCGCCCGCCGCTCCCGATGACCGCGCGGCGACGTACATCAGTTGCAGGATCGCCCGCGCGTACGGCTCCATGGACCCGGAGATGTCGCAGAGCACCACGAGCCGCCGCTGCCTGGTCCGCACCGCGCGCCTGGCGATCCGCACTGGCTCACCGCCGGTCCTGGTGGCCTGCCGCATGGTGCGGCGCATGTCGAGCCGCGCGCCGTCCTTTTTCGGCCGGTACCGCCTGGTGCGGCGCGGCGGCACGGCGATCACGAGTTCCCGCATGAGGGTGGCGAGCTGGGCCAGCTCCGCCGGCGAGAGCTGCGCGAAGTCCCGTTCGCGCAGCCGCTCGGTCATCGAGGCGACGCGCCGCACGGCGGGGACGCGCTCGTCGGAGTCATCGCCGGAATCCGGATCGCCCTCTCGCTCGCGGCCGCCCGCGGCCAGCGCCTCGTCGAGCCCGGCAAGCTCGGGCGGCAGCTCGTCCGCGCCGACCGCCCGCGACTCTTCCTCCGCGGCGCCGTCCGCGCGCTCGGCGGACTCGACGATCATGTTCTGCTGCGGTGCGGTCACCTCGGGCCGCCGGGGCCCGGCAGGCCCCGCACCGAACATCTCGCTAAATACCCGCTCGAATGCGTCGATCTGGTTCGGCCCCGACACCATCGTGGCGAGCGCGCACGCGTGCAGCTGCTCGATCGTGGTCGCCCGCATCACGGCGAGCGCGCCGGCGAGCCGTTCGCCGCGGTCCGGCCCGGCGGGCAGCCCCGC
>JAWWPV010000097.1:0-5696 GCA_033854775.1 Trebonia sp. | reverse complement strand
GACATGTCCGATACACTCGCGCGGGGGTCCGGGGGTGTCCCCCGGGAAGCGGGGTCATCGGACATGGCCCGGGGGGTACGGGGGGTCGTCCCCCCGGGGCAGAACTGCTTGTCGTCCTCGGGCAGCGGCGCGGTGACGGCCGCGTCGTAGTAGTCGTAGTAGTCCGACTTGGCCCGCTGGGCGATGTGCACGCCGGGGATCCGCGCGAGGAAGTAGTCGATGTCGTTGTCCCGCCGCAGCTCGCCGTCGGAGACGATGTCGATGCCGGCCCGCTCCTGGTCATTGACGGCGGCCTTGATCGCCACCTCATGGATCTCGTCGAGGTGCGCCGCGCTGATCCGCCGCTGGTAGTACTCGGTCTTGAGCCGTTCCAGCCACTCGGGGACGCTGTAGGACCCGACCACGGTCGTGGGGAGCGGCGGAAGGCTGCCGCCTGCGTTCTCGATCATCTGCTTTCAATCCCTGACCTGGGCGGTCAGCGTCTTGACGTTGGACGCCGGGCGCTGCTTGAACGGCGAGAAGTGCACGCCGAAGCCGCGCCGGCTCGCCAGCAGCTGAAGCAGCGGCCCGTTGACCCAGTTGACAACGGACCCGTCGTACTTGCCGGGACCGTGGAAACTCCCGCGGTACTCGCCGGGCGACGTGGTGAACAGGTCGTGGCAGACGAGCCGGCCGAACGGGTGCAGCAGCGGGAGGGTGTCGGCGAACGACGACAGCGCCCCGTTAGACACGTGCATCCGCACGTCCCCCTCGGCGGCGAGCAGCGGGCGGAGGATCTCCCCGGTCACCGCGGGCGTGATCCGGTAGGTATCCAGGCCCTCAAGGGGCACGTACCGCTCGGCCTGGCGCAGCGCCTCCCAGGCCGCCTGCCAGAACAGGACCGCCTGGCCGGTGTCGGGGAACTTGTCCGGCTGCGACTCGGCGAGGAGCTCCGGCCCGATCCGCAGCAGCCGCTCGATGAGCTGCGCGATCTCGGCCCGCTTGAGCCCGAACCGGCCGGCGATCGCGTCCGCGGCCGGCCCGGCGAGGTAGGAGCGGGCCTGCACGAGGTACATCCGGCCGCGGATGACGGCGATCTCGTCGCTTGGCAGGTTGTCGTAGACGTTGGACACGTAGACGAGGAACGCCTTGCCCGCCAGGAACCCGACGGAGCCCGTCAGCCGGGTCGCCTCGAGCACCAGGCCGGACACATGGTCCCCGTGGTGCGCCACCTCCTGGCGCGCGCGGTCCAGGACGTGCGCGGAGTAGTCGCCCATCAGGTACTGCAGCCGCCGGTAGTAGTCCCGGCCGTGCCTGCGGTCGAGCTCGACGAACTCATCCAGCCAGGTGCGCGCCTGCCCGCCGTTGCCGACGCCGAGCTCGATGACGTACAGCTGCTCGGGCAGCGCGCGCCGCGACGCGAGCTCGTCCCAGCTGGAGAACAGGTCGAGGATGACCTCGCGGGCCGCCGCGGAGTTGCGCCCGTCGGACTCCCCGCCCGGCAGCGTCTGCTCGTACTCCTTGCCCGTGGTCTTCTCCCAGGCGGCGAGGGCCTGCCAGTACAGCGCGTTGAACCGCCACACGCAGCTACCGGAACCGGGCACCCACGGCTCAACCCAGACCCGGTCCCCCGCCCCGCCGCCCTGCTCATCAACACGGGGCTCATCAACACGGGGCTCGCCAACACGGGGCTCGCCAACACGGGTCAAGTGGACAGCCTCGGAGAGCGCCGCGGTCACCTCGCCGGCGACGTCGGTCTCCGGCAGCGCGCAGCGGCGCAGGTCCACGGCGAGCTCGTAGCCCTCGACGGAGGTCACGGAGGGGCCGTCGGCGGCGATCACCGGGCGGACCATCACCGTGTCGCGGAAGTTCGCCTTGTACTGGATCCAGTCGCAGACCACCCGGGTCGCGGCCAGGTCCGCGTCCGACCGGCTGAGCGCCTCGACGATCGGCGTGATCGCGGCCCGCGCGCCCGCCGACTCCCGCAGCCGCCGGACCGCCCGTATGTCAATCTCCACGCGCGGCCCGTCCGGTGAGCTCTGGGCCGGTAAGCACGGGGCCGGGAATGGCAATTCCAGCCGATTTTTCCGCGGGCCGCTTTCCGTCGGCGGTCCAGAGAAATCCAGGGACCCGCCCGCCCTGCTTTAGCGCACTGGTGTTTAGCGCACCGAATTCGCGGACGGAATTAGTGGCGGCGCACAGGCGTCGCAGCCGGTCCTGGAGATATCTCACATTCCTTATGCTGCCTCAGCGGACGCGCCTCGGCATCGGCCCCGCCGCACAACCTTTGCGGCGAGGCCGTTGTGCGGGCACACAAAGCACGGTAGGGCGCACAACCAGTCCGGCCTACCGTGTCCCCGCAGGTCAGAAGCGGTTTACCACCTGCTCGCCGAGCAGCTCGATGTGCGCGACGTCGGTCGGTCCATAAACGTGGAAGTAGACGGTGTCCGCGCCCTGGGAGGCCAGGTCCTCGATCACCCGGATCACGTCGCCCGCGTACCCGGTGACGCCGGCCGCCAGGAGGCGCGCGCCAGGCGCGCCGAGCAACTCCTTGCGCCGCTCGAGGTCCGCGGCGTCCCGGCCGATCGCGACCGGCACGGTGGCGGACAGCCGGATCCCCGCCGGGTCGCGGCCGACCACGTCCTCGCAGATCCGCCGGAAGTTCGCGTACCGCTCGCGCAGGTCGAGGCCGAGGGCGCCATTGAACTCGTCCGCGTACTTCGCCGCCAGCGTCGGGGTGCGCTTCGCGCCGGCCCCGCCGACGATGATCTTCGGCCGGGACGCCCAGCGCGGTATCGACGCGCAGTCCTCCAGCTGGTAGTGCTTTCCTGCGTAGCTGAACCGCTCCCCCGGCTTGGTGTCCCAGATGCCGGTGAGGATGGCGAGCTGCTCTTCCAGCTTGTCGAAGCGCTCGCCCAGCGGCGGGAACGGGATGCCGAAGTAGTTGTGCTCCCGCTCGTACCAGGCGGCGCCGATGCCGAGCTCGGCGCGGCCGCCGCTCATCTGATCGACCGTGGCGACCTCGACCGCGAGCTGCCCGGGCAGCCGGAACGTTGAGGCGTTGACCAGGGTGCCGAGCCGTACCCGTTCCGTCTGCACGGCGAGCCCGGCGAGCGTGGTCCATGAGTCGGTCGGCTGGTAGGTCGTGTCGTCGGCGTCGATGCCCAGGTAGTGGTCAGAGCGGAAGAAGGCATCGAAGCCGCCTGCCTCGGCCGCCTTCGCCAGGGCCAGGATCTGTGCGTACGTGGCCCCGTGGTGAGGTTCGAGTAGGATCCGCAGCCTCATCAGATGGTCCTTCCTGTTATCGCTGTCGCCTTAGCTCGTCAGTCCGAACGGGTGCGGCTGGCCCTGAAGGCGGAGCACGCACCCGTTCGGAGTGCTGACCGTGGTGTTGACTTGTGACTTATCCCTGGATCTCGGCCGTGCTCGGGACGGCAGGCGACGCGGTCTGCGTCAGGCCAGTGCTACTAACCCCAGTGCCACTAATCCCAGTGCCGCCAACCACGGTGCCGGCCGACTCGGCGGGGGCCGGCCCGGTGAGCGGGAAGTGACACGCCACCAGGTGGCCGGGTGCGAGTTCCCGCGGTTCCGGCACCTCGCTCGCGCACCGGTCGACGGCGCGCGGGCAGCGGGTGCGGAACCGGCAGCCGGACGGCGGGTTGACCGGCGACGGCGGCTCGCCGCGCAGGGTCGTGGCAGCCCGTGCCGCGCCAGGCTCGGTCGAGGGGATCGAGTCGAGCAGCGCCTTGGTGTACGGGTGCAGTGGCTGCTTGTAGACGGACTCGCCGGGGCCCATCTCGCAGAACTTGCCCAGGTACATCACCGCGACCCGGTCGCTGACCTGCTTGACCAGGGCCAGGTCGTGCGCGATGAACAGGTAGGACAGGTTCAGCTCGCGGCGCAGTCGCTCGAAGAGGTTGAGCACCTGCGCCTGGATCAGCACGTCCAGGGAGGAGACGGCCTCATCGCAGATGAGCAGCGACGGCTCGAGGGCGACGGCGCGCGCGATGGCGACGCGCTGCGCCTGCCCGCCGGACATCTCGCGCGGGTGCCGCTTGGCGTACCTGGCCGGGTCGAGGCCGACCAGGTCGAGGAGCTCCTCCGCGCGCTTGCGGCGCGATTGCCTGGTGCCGACCGAGTGCGCGGCGAGTGGCTCCTCGATGATCGAGCGCACCTGCCACTTCGGGTCGAGGGAGCCGAACGGGTCTTGCCAGACGAACTGCATGTCCCGCCGGGCGGACAGCAGCGCGTGGCCGTGCAGCTTGGTGAGTTCCTGGTCGCGGAAGACGACGGAGCCGGACTTGGGGCGGGGGGCCTGGAGGACGGCGCGGGCGAGGGTGGACTTCCCGGAACCGGTCTCGCCGACGATGCCGAGGGTCTCGCCGGGCATGATGTCGAATGAGACGCCGGACACCGCCTGGACGACGCCGCCCCTGGCCCCGCCGGCCTGGCGCGCGACGAACTCCTGGACCAGGTCGCGCGCGGAAAGCAGCGGCTTCTTGTCGCTCCGCGCGTCGCCCGTGTTGCCCGCTGGGGCCTGGTTGTCCGCTGGTGCCTGAGTCACGCCGTCCCTCCGTTCTCGCATGGATGCCAGCAGGCCCACCGGTGGCCCGGTGCGTGCTCGGTCAGGGCCGGCGCTTTCGCCGTGCAGTCGTCGGCGGCGCTTGGGCAGCGCGGCGCGAACGAGCAGCCGACCGGGAGCATGCTCGGGTCCGGCGGCCGGCCGGTGACCACGGGCAGGTCGGCGTGCGCGGGGCGCTCCAGGTGCGGGATCGCGTCGAGGAGCGCCCGCGTGTAGCGCATCTTGACGGTCCCCCCGGCGCCGAACAGGCGCTTGGCCGGCGCCTGCTCGACGATCTTGCCCGCGTACATGACGACGACCTCGTCGGCGTAGGAGGCGGCGAGGCCCAGGTCGTGGCTGATGAAGATCAGCGCCATGCCCAGGTCTCGCTGGAGCTCGAGGAGCAGCTCCATGATCTGCGCCTGGGTGGTCACGTCGAGCGCCGTCGTGGCCTCGTCCGCGATGAGCAGCTTGGGCCGGCAGGCGAGGGCCATGGCGATCACGACGCGCTGCCGCATGCCGCCGGAAAGCTGGTGCGGGTACTCGTGGAACCGCCGCTCCGGCGCGGGGATGCGGACCAGGCGGAGCAGCTCGACCGCCTGGTCGCGGGCATCGGACCGGCTGACCTTGCGGTGCGTCGTGATCGCCTCGGTGATCTGCTTGCCGACCCGCATCGTCGGGTTGAGCGAGCGGGCCGGGTCCTGGAAGACCATGGCCATCTCGCTGCCGCGGTGCTTGCGCAGCTGGCCGTCCGACAGGCCGATCAGCTCGGTGCCGCGCAGCCGCGCGGAGCCGCTGATCTCGGCGCCGGCGGGCAGCAGGCCCATGATGGCGCGGCAGCCGACGGTCTTGCCCGAGCCGGACTCGCCGATGATGGCGAGCGTCCGTCCGGGCTCGACCTGGTAGCTGACGCCGTCGACGGCGCGGACCTCCCGGCCGCCGACCGCGAAGGCGACCCGCAGGTCCTCGACTTCGAGGAGTGCGTCACTCATTGGACCCCCCAGCGCTCACGCAGCGCGTCACCGAGCAGGTTCAGCGACATGACGAATATCAGCAGGACGATGGACGGGATCAGCACGTACTCCGGTTGGGCGGTGAGGACGTTCTGCCCCTTCGCGATCATCGCGCCCCAGCTCGGCTGCGGTATCTGGATGCC
>JAWWPV010000096.1:0-3730 GCA_033854775.1 Trebonia sp. | reverse complement strand
GCCCCCGCAGCCGCCTGGTCGCGGTCACCATCGGGACCGCCACCGCGAGCTGCCCGATGCTGCTGGCCAGCGCGAGCGCGCCGACGGTCAGCCGCGGTGGCGCCAGGAGGACCATCGGGAAGGAGAGCGCGGCGGGCAGCAACTGCTGCGCGACCAGGCCGATGCCGGCGAGCTTGAGCTTGCCGAGGGCGAACAGCACCCGCGACAGGTTGGTGACTATGGCGAAGCCCGCCACGCCCGGGGCGAACAGCAGGAACGACTCGGCCAGCGGCGTGACCTGGTCTGGCTTCTGGGTGAGAACGTGCGCGGCGGGCAGCGCGACCGCGACCATGATCGCGGTGCTCAGCAGAGCCAGCAGCATGACCGCACGGTTCGATCCCGCGCTCGTCCGGTCGAAGGCGTCGCCTTCCGTCGCGGACAGCACGGGGAAGGCGCTGATCACGATCGCGATCGGCAGCACGGAGCAGATCGCGGTGAACACGAGGTTCCCGTAGTTGACCAGGACGAGGGCGCCGGTAATGCCGTGGCCGTTGGCCAGGTCGATCGTGACCACGCTGTAGACGTCGGCGGCCAGGAACTCAAGCAGCCCGACCAGGGCGAGGCCGCTGGCCCTGCGCACCACGCCTGGCGGGAACTTCAGCGTGGGGCGCCAGCGCAGGTGCAGCCGCCACGTGGCCGGCAGCGACACGATGACCAGCATGCCGATGTTCAGGGTGGTGCCGATGGACAGCACGAGCATCGCGGTGAGCGGGGTCCGCGCCAGCGGCGCATTGTGGTCGAGCGACGCGAAGACCAGGTAGGCGGTGATCGTCACCACGTTGCCGATCACCGGCGCCAGGCTGGTGGCACCGAACTTCCGGTACGCCTGGAGCAGTCCGAACAGCACCACGGAGAAGCCGTAAAGCAGGATCTGCGGCGCGAACGAGACCAGCATGAAGCTGGTCACATTGATCATGTCCGCGTGCGAGCAGTCGGCGTTCGGGTTGACCGGGTTCAGCGCCGCGGAGATGGGGCCCGCGACGGCGGCGATCACCACGGTGACCGGCAGCAGGATCACGATGGACCAGGTAAGCAGCGCCGACGAGGTCTGCTCGACGTGCGCCTTCTCCCTCGGGTCGGCCGCCGCCCGCTTGGCGGAGCGGGCGAGTACCGGCACCATCGCGCTGGACAGGGCACCGCCGATGGCGAGCTCGACGATCAGGTTCGGCACCTGGTTGGCCGTGACGTACGCGGTGCCGAGGCAGCCCGCCCCCACGGTCTTCGCGAACACGACGGTGCGCACCAGGCCGAGGACACGGGAGAACGCGGTGAGCACCGCGACGATGAGGGCACCGCGGGCGATCCCGCGCGCTACCCTGCCCCTGCCCGCCTCGCTCTCGTCTTCCTCGGTCTCGGGGCGCGACGGATCGGCGAGGCCAGCCGTGTCGGTCTGCACAGCTCCCTAGCCCCCTCGCCCGACGTCATAGCCCGCCCCGCACAGGCTACGGCTTTCCTGGGCCTTTTGACGGGCTCATGACGTCGTTGGCGGGATCTGTCCTTCCGGCCCCGCGCCTCGCGCCCTGCGCTGCGCCTTGCGCCGCGCGCCTTGCGGTGCCTAGGCGGAGCGCAGGCGCGACGCCTCGCGCGTCGCGTTGGGGTTGAGCTGGCCGCCGCGCGAGCCTGCCAGCTTGGCGCCCAGGTGCTCGCCGACCGTGACCGGCTCGTACCTGGCCGGGTTGTCCGCCGAGACGCAGCTTGGCAGGCACTCGATCACCGCGTCCACGTTGCCGTCGTGGAAGTAGGCGGCGGAGCGCCTGGGGACGAGGGTCCCGTCGACCCGCGGCGCGGCGACGCGGTGCAGGGTGGAGATCCACTCCTCGTTCGTCCAGCGGGCCATCGCGTCGCCCAGGTTGACGAGCAGCGCGCCGTCGGCGGGCATGACCGGGTGCCAGTTCCCGTCGGCCCCGTGAATCTCCAGGCCAGGCACATGGTCGGCCCAGAGCACGGTCGCGATGCCGTAGTCGGTGTGCGCCCCCATGCCGAGCTGGTCTTTTTCCAGCTGGACCTCGGGAGCGGGCAGGCGGTAGTTGTTCATCCGGAGCACGTCGATCGAGTGGTCGGTGAACGGCGCGAAATAGTCCTCGCGACCGCCGAGCGCCACGCCGAAGATCCGCACCATGGTCCGCGCCACCCGGCCCGCGGCCTGGAACCATTCGGCGACCGCGGCTTCGAAGCCAGGGACCTCGGCGGCCGGGTAGACGTTCTTCGCGTAGACCTCCTCAGGGAGGTCAAGCCCGGGGAAGTCCGCCGCGGTCGTGCCCACGTTGATCGCCTCGAACAGGTCCGCGGCGCTGGCCAGGCCAAGGCTGTTGGCCAGGGACTCCGCCTTCGGCGGGGTGTAGCCGCGGTTGATGCCAGGCGGGCAGCGGTACGCGGCCTTGGCCTGCGCGTCGAGAGCGAAGAACGCGTCGGTGGCGGTGGTGAACTCGCCCAGGGTGGTCGCGGGGATGCCGTGCCCGGTGATCTGCATGAAGCCGACCGTCCGCGCGGCCTCGTCGACCTGACGGACGACCCTGGATCGCGCGGCCGCGTCCGCGTAAGGCATGCGGAAGCTGGCGATGTCGATCACAGGAACGTCGAGGATACCGTCGCGGAGGGCGGCTGAGGACACGGGGACTTCTCCTTGCTGACGGTTGCCAATGACCTGATTTGCGGAGAGGGAGCCGGTCATGACAGCAGTCAATATGAGCTGCTCAGATAACACCAGTGTGAGGCCATCGTTACGGTGCTATGAACGCCCGCACGCATCCGCCTCCCCTCCAGCCACAGCTATGAGAGCATTCGCAGAGGGCTCCCTAACTGTGTTGAGATACCGATCTCTAGCGGTTTGCAGCAATTTTTCATGGCCATCGTGTTACGCACCGGGTTCTATGAGGCTGCTGATGTCGTCTCCGGCTGTGCCCTGGAGCTAGCAAGGGGGCGGCCTGGCGGACCCTGGCACAGCGGCATGGGTTGCGCGTCCTACGCTGATACGACCGTGACCAGTAAGGCAGCAAAGGAGAGACCCATGCCTGAAGTTCCCGCCAGCCACGCAGACCTACTCGAGAAGCCGCTCTTCGCCCACCTGGCCACGATACGGCCCAACGGGGCACCGCAGAGCAGCGTCATGTGGTTCGCCTGGGACGGGTCACGGATCCGGCTGACGCACACCAGCACGCGGCAGAAGTTCGCCAACCTGGCCCACGAGCCGCGAGTCGCGCTGTCTATCGCCGACCCCGACGACCAGTACCGCTTCCTTGAGGTCCGGGGCACGGTCGAGAAGATCGAGGACGACCCGGGAGCGGAGTTCTACCGCTCCCTCCAGCGCCGTTACGGCATGGACTACCCCATCCTTGACGCCGACGTGCGGGTAGTCATCACCATTCGCCCCGACCGCTACATCGCCGTCCGCAGCGGCGCGGTCGTCGGCGTCGAAATCTGATCCGCACACCCCACAACCCGTAACGCCGCCTGTCCCCGGCCACCATCCTTACCCTTTTGTGACCGTTAGCCTTCGGCGGGTCGCCTTCTGCCCCCCACCCAGGTCGGTTACCGTATCGTTATTGGGTGCGTACCGGGCGTGCCTGGCATTCCGGATGGCGCTGGCTAGCCCTGCTGACCGGCGTCGCCGTCCTCTGCTGCCTGCCCGTGCTGGCCAGCGCGCTCCCGGCGAGCGTCCCGAAGCTCACCGCAGCGCAGCTCGAGAATCGCA
>JAWWPV010000095.1:0-5226 GCA_033854775.1 Trebonia sp. | reverse complement strand
GGCGGCGCCCATGCCGGGTCAGGACGCGGTCGTGGTGGCGCTGGGCGTGCGCGGGCGCGGGGCGACCACGGTGTTCTCCGAGGGCGTCGGCAACGTCGTCGCCGCCGCCCAGGCGGCCGGGGTGCGGCGGCTGGTGGTCATGTCGTCGGCGGGCCTGTCCACCGGCGCACTGCCGTTCGTCCAGCGCCAGGTCACCCGGCTGGTGGTATCCCGCGTCTACGGCGAAATCCACGCCGACCTGGCCCGGATGGAGGCGGTGGTGGCCGGCTCCGGGCTCGACTGGACGATCCTGCGCGCGCCGATGCTCAAGGACGGTGAGCCGACGTCCACGTACCAGGTATCGGTGGGCGGCCATCTCGGCAAGGCGGCCACGGTGGCGCGGGCCGACGTCGCGGACTGGATCGTACGGAACCTGGCCGAGCCGTCCACCTACCGGCAGCGGGTCGAGATCGCCGGATAGCGCTACGGAGATAGCCGGCCGGGCGACAGTGCGCCCGGGCCCTGTCAGCCGACCCGGCCGGGCGAGATGTACTTACTTTGCGGGGTACGAAATGGGGCATGCCGGGCACGATCACGCCGCAAACTCAGTACATCTTGCCCGCGCCAAGCCCGGAGCCGGGGGCCGGGCGGCCCGCAGGCCACCACCGCACCATTGTTCCCGCAGGCCACGCAGTGATTGGACGCCGCCGTACTAGCTGTCGAGCCCCAAGGTGAAGGTTTGCACCACCGTCTTCTTCCAGACGGCATTCGGCTGGTGATTTATTTAGTTTTTGCGTACTAAATTAATTGGCAGTAGGAAGAATTCATTTGGCGCCGGGGCCAGGCACGTCGCAGTATGGAAAACAGATCGCGCGCGGGGCGGGGTCGTGCACGGGATTCTTTGACGCGGGTTTAAATTGGCGGCCCGCATTCCGATGATCCTCGGCGCGCGATGACGTCCTACTGTTGCAAGGACGGGACGGGGAGGACGGGTTATGAGCGTGTTGCGGTCAATGCTGAATCTGCCGGCGGGGCGCCGGACCAAGTGGCTGGTGCTGGTGTTCTGGCTTGTGCTGGTGGTGGTCCTCGGGCCGCTGGCGGGCAAGCTCACCGGCGCGGAGAAGAACGACGCCTCGTCCTGGCTGCCGCCGAGGGCCGAGTCCACGCAGGTTCTCAACCTGCGGTCAGAGGCCATCTCGCCTAACGTGTACCCAGGGGTTGTCGTCTACGAGCGGCCGTCCGGCGTGACCGCCGCGGACAAGGCGAAGGCGGCCGCCGACGCCGCGAAGTTCGCCACCGTCCCCGGCGTCCTTCATGGCCAGGTCACCGGGCCGGTCCCGGCCGCCGACGGCAAGGCGATCGAGACAATCGTGCTCGTCGACCTGGGCAGCAAGGGCTGGAACGCGGCCGCGCCCGCCGCCAGCTCGCTGCGGGCCATCGCTTCCGCGGGCGCCGACGGCCTGGCGGTGCACATCGCCGGGCCGCTGGGCACCGCCGCCGACTCGAGCAACGCCTTCAAGGGCATCGACGGCACGCTGCTGTTTGCCGCGCTCGCCGTCGTCATCATCATTCTGCTGATCACCTACCGCAGCCCGGTGCTGTGGCTGCTGCCGGTCATCGCCGCGGGCGTGTCGCTGGCCACCGCCCAGGGCATCATCTACCTGCTGGCCAAGCACGGGCTGACCGTCAACGCGCAGAGCGCGGGCATCCTGGACGTGCTGGTATTCGGCGCGGGCACGGACTACGCGCTGCTGCTCACCGCCCGCTACCGGGAGGAGCTGCGGCGCCGCGATGACAGGCACGCCGCGATGACGGTCGCGCTTCGCCGCGCCGGGCCCGCGGTCGTGGCGAGCGGCGGCACGGTGATCCTGAGCCTGCTGACCCTGTCCCTCGCCGAACTGAACTCCACCGCGAGCCTGGGACCGGTCCTGGCCATCGGCGTCGCGGTCGCGCTGCTCGCGATGATGACGCTGCTGCCGACACTGCTGGTGATCACCGGTCGCTGGGTGTTCTGGCCGGTCAAGCCCGCGTACGGGTCCGCTGAGCCGACAACCCGCGGCTTTTGGGCGCGCGTGGGCCGCGGCATCGCGGTTCGTCCCCGAGTCGTCTGGATAAGCACCGTCATCGTGCTCGGCGCGATGACCGCCGGCGTGGCCGGCCTGCATGCCCACGGGCTGACCAACGCCCAGTCGTTCCGCGGCCACCCGGATTCCGTGGCCGGGCAGGCCGTGCTTGACCAGCACTTCCCGGGCGGCGCGGGCCAGCCGGTCGAGGTGTTCGGCAACCCGGCATCGGGGCCGCAAGTGGCCGTCGCGCTCCGGTCGGTCGACGGCCTCACCGCGGTGACACGCCCGGTCATCCTCGCCGGGCACGCTTACGTCGAGGCCACGCTGACTTCCGCACCCGACAGCCAGGCCGCGTACGACACCATCGACCGCGCGCGCACGGCCGTGCACGCGGTCCCGGGCGCCGACGCGATAGTCGGCGGTACCACCGCGGTCAACCTGGACGTACAGCGGGCGACCGCGCACGACCGGAACCTGATCATCCCGATCATCCTCGCCGTCGTGTTCGTCATCCTCATGCTGCTGCTGCGGGCTCTCGTCGCGCCGGTGATGCTCATCGCCACCGTCGTGCTGTCGTTCGGTGCCGCCCTCGGGGTGAGCGCGCTGTTCTTCGACAACGTGTTCAACTTCGGCGGCGCCGACACCTCGTTCCCGCTGTTCGTGTTCGTATTCCTCGTCGCTCTGGGCATCGACTACAACATCTTCCTGATGACCCGGGTCCGCGAGGAGGCCCAGCGCCAAGGTCCGCGCTGCGGCGCGCTGACCGGCCTGGCCGCGACCGGCGGCGTGATCACCTCGGCGGGCTGCGTGCTCGCCGGCACGTTCGCGGTACTCGGCACCCTGCCGGTCACGTTCCTCACCGAACTGGGCTTCGCCGTGGCGTTCGGGGTGCTGCTCGACACGATCGTGGTCCGCTCGGTGCTGGTGACCGCGCTGAACCTGGACCTGGGCCGGTGGGTCTGGTGGCCGAGCAGGCTCGCCCGGCAGCCCACGCCGGAGTCCGAGATCTTGCCCGGCCAGCCGACCGCCGTCAACTGACCGCTTCGCCGGCCTCGGCGTCGACGATGCCGACGGTGGTGGTGTTGTCGCGCCCGGTCGCACACGGACTCCTCCTTGACAGGCCCTCCGGTCGGCGGGACTATCCGTTAGGGCGTGTCAGTAAATGTGCGATACCGGCGCATAGTGCCGCCAATCCCGTCGCGATGAAGCGAGGATGCCATGAACCTGTCCCGTCGGCAGATGCTCACCGGCACCAGCGCGGGCCTGGTCGCCGCTGCGCTCGGCGCGGTCACGGCGGATCCCGCCTGGGCCGTTATCCGCGGGACGACGTCCCGCGACGGAAGCCCAAGCCCCGGCGCCGAGCCCGCGCCGGGCGCGCGATCCTACGACTTCGGCCCGGACTGGAAGTTCGCCCTCGTCACCGCCGAGGGAGTCACCGACCCCACCGGCGCGTACGCCGATGCCTACCAGCCAGGCTTCGACGACTCCGGATGGCGTGTCGTCGACGCCCCGCACGACTGGTCGATCGAGCTCAGCCCGGTCGAGGCCAGCTACACCGAGAGCTTCAACGGGTTCCTGCCTGGCGGGCTCGCCTGGTACCGGAAGACGTTCACGCTGCCGTCATGGATGGCCGGCAAGAAGATATCTGTGGAGTTCGACGGCGTGTACATGAACTCCAACGTGTACATAAACGGGCAGTTCCTGGGAAACCACCCGTACGCCTACACCGGGTTCAACTACGACCTCACCCCCGTGGTGCACGCCGACGGCAAGACCCCCAATGTGATCGCCGTCCAGGCCAGCAACCAGGTCCCCAGCAGCCGCTGGTACTCCGGCAGCGGGATCTACCGCAACGTGCACATCGTCGTCACCGACCCCGTGCACATCGCGCGCCACGGCACGTTCGTCACCACCCCGGCCGCGGCCGCGACGGTCCCCGCCGGCTACGCGAACGTCCAAGTCCAAACCGCTATCCAGAACGAGAGCGGTGCGGCTGCACCGGTCACGCTCGCCCTCCGGGCGCGGGACGCGGGCGGCGCCGTCGTGGCGAGCGGCTCTGCCACGCTCAGCGTGAGCGCCGGCGAGACGCAGACGGCGACCACCGTGCTCCGCATCGACCACCCGTCGCTGTGGTCGGTCGGTGATCCGGTGCTCTACACGCTGGAGACCGACCTGCTGACAGGCGGTCGGACGGCTGATCGAAGCACGAAATCGTTCGGCATACGGTTCTTCGAATTTGATCCCGACAACGGGTTCTCGCTGAACGGGCGGCACATGAAGCTGCAGGGCGTCGACCTGCACGCGACGCAGGGGCCGCTAGGCGCGGCGATCCACAAGGACTCGGTCACCCGGCAGCTCCAGATCATGAAGAGTTACGGCGTCAACGCGGTGCGCACCGCGCACAACCCGCCCGCGCCCGAACTCGTCGCCGCCGCCGAGGAACTCGGCATCCTGCTGATGGTCGAGGCGTTCGACTGCTGGCACACCGGGAAGCTGCCCTTCGACTACCACCTGTACTTCGACCAGTGGGGCGACCGTGACATCACGGAGATGGTGCTGGCGCACCGCAACTCCCCCGCCGTGGTGCTGTGGTCGATCGGGAACGAGACGCCGGACACCGGGAAAGCGGACGGGCCGCCGATCGCGGCGCGGCTGATGGCCGACGTGCAGGCGATCGACACCTCCCGTCCGGTCGTGATGGGCTCGGACCAGTACCGCAGCGTGCCGAGGGACGGGTCGCCGCAGGATCAGATCGCGGCGACGCTGGACGGGCTCGGCGTCAACTACAACACGGCGATGTCCATGGACGGGCTGCACGCTAAGTACGGCGGCAAGTTCTTCTTCTGCTCCGAGACGTCGTCGGAGACCTCGACGCGCGGCTACTACCAGGACCCGCAGCTGCTCAACACCGGTCCGAACTTCACGCCGGGCAAGTGCGAGACCTCGTCGTACGACAACAACCTGGCGTCGTGGACCATGAGCGGGGAGTACGAGCTGAAGAAGGACCGCGCCCGCTTGTTCTGGGCGGGCGGGTGATCGGCAGCGCGCCCCGCTGGGCCCTGGCAGTGTCGCTCACTCCGGCGCGGGCGCCGGCGGTGGTCAGGGAGCCGGCCTCGATCGCCCCGCCTTTACCGATCACCGCCGCGACTATGCCGACCGGCTGGCCCGGAGCATCCAGGAA
>JAWWPV010000094.1:0-3035 GCA_033854775.1 Trebonia sp. | reverse complement strand
GCCGGTGGACTCCGAGCACTCGACGATCGCCCAGTGCCTGCGCGCCGGGGCGAACTCCGAGGTCAAGCGGCTCGTGCTGACCGCGAGCGGCGGCCCGTTCCGCGGCTGGCCGAGGGAACGGCTTGAGTCCGTCACCCCGGAGCAGGCGCTCGCGCACCCGACGTGGCGCATGGGGCCGCTGGTCACGACCAACTCGGCCACGCTGGTGAACAAGGGCCTCGAGGTGATCGAGGCGTACCTGCTTTTCGGCTTCGGGCTCGACCAGATCGACGTGGTCATCCACCCGCAGTCGATCGTGCATTCGATGGTTGAGTTCTCCGACGGTGCGACGATCATCCAGGCCAGCCCCCCGGACATGCGGATCCCGATCGCGCTCGGCCTGGCCTGGCCGGACCGGGTGGCGGACGCGGCCCCTGGCCTCGACTGGACGACGGCCGCGACGTGGACGTTCGAGCCACTGGACGACAAGGCGTTCCCCGCCGTGGCACTGGCCAGGGAGGCGGCCAGGCGGGGCGGAACCGCACCCGCCGTCTACAACGCGGCCAACGAGGCGTGCGTGGCCGACTTCCTCGCGGGAAGTATCTCATTCACGCGGATTGTTGACACGGTAGCTCGCGTAGTCTCTGAGCACGACACGTCGCGTACGGGGGCGACCACGCTTGAGGACGTCCTCGGCGTGGACGCCTGGGCGCGCGCCCGGGCGCGGGAGCTGACCCGCATCGGGTAGGCACGGCAGGGAGGAACTACCTAGGTGGACGTGCTTGGCTGGCTGATCTTCCTTGTCGCCCTGGTCGTGTCGGTGATGCTGCACGAGACCGGGCACTTCGTCACGGCCAAGCGGTTCGGCATGAAGTGCACGCAGTACTTCTTCGGCTTCGGCCCGACGCTGTGGTCGATCAAGCGCGGCGAGACCGAGTACGGCTTCAAGGCGATCCCGGCCGGCGGCTTCGTCAAGATCGTCGGCATGACCTCGCTTGACGAGGTGGACCCGGAGGACGAGGCGCGGTCCTTCCGGCGCGCTCCCGGCTGGCAGCGGCTGATCGTGCTCGGGGCCGGGTCGTTCATGCACTTCCTGCTCGCGGCGGTGCTGATTTTCTTCCTGGCGCTCTCCATCGGGATCGAGAACAGCAACACCACGCAGCTCGGCACGGTGGCGGCCTGCGTCCCGACGAGCGAGCAGGCGCTCACCAACGGCGCCGCCTGCACAAGCGGCGAAGCGAAGTCGCCCGCGGTGATCGCCGGCCTGAAGGTGGGCGACGACGTAACGGCGTTCAACGGCACGCCCGTGTCGAACTGGACGCAGCTGTCCGGCGCGATCTTGAAGGTCAAGCCGGGCACGCCGGTCTCGCTGACCGTCGACCGGGACGGGCATTCTGTGACGCTGCACACAGCGCTCGCCGAGGTGCCGGGACACGGCAGCTACTTCGGCATCGCGCCGACGACCATCTTCGAGCGGCAGAGCCCGGTCGACGCGGTCAAGTACGTCGGGACCGGCTTCTCGCAGGTAGTGACTGGCTCGGTGAGCGCGCTCGGGCAGTTGCCTGCCGCTGTGCCGCACCTGTTCGCCGCGAACCGGTCGTCAACCGCCGCGGGCAACGTGTCGAGCGTGATCGGCGCGGCGAATGCGACGGGCCAGGCGGTTGCCGCGAACGTGGGCTGGGAGTACAAGGTCAGCTTCGTGCTCCTGCTGATCGCGGAACTCAACATCTTCTGGGGCGTATTCAACCTGCTGCCGCTGCTGCCGATGGACGGCGGGCACATCGCGGTCGTGATCTGGGAGCGGATCAGGGCCTGGTTCGCCCGGCTGCGCCGCCAGCCCGATCCCGGCCTGGTTGACTACCGCAAGCTGATTCCGCTGAGCTTCAGCGTCTTCGCCGTTATCGTCGTCTTCGCGCTGCTGCTTGTCTTCGCCGACATCGTCAACCCGGTGAACTTCGGGTAAGTGCCTTTCCCCAGGTGAACACCGGGTAACCGGCCCGTGACAAATTAGCGTTAGGCTGACGCGCGGGTCAGGGTGGGCGGGCGACGGGCCCAGAGACTAAGCGAGAATAAGAATCGTGCCGATCACCCGACGGATGGAAACCAATGAGCGTTGACCTTGGCATGCCAGCTACTCCTCCGGCGCCGCTTGCCCCGCGCAGGCAGTCGCGCCAGCTGATGGTGGGTAACGTCCCGGTCGGCGGGGGCGCGCCGGTGAGCGTCCAGTCGATGTGCACCACGCTGACCGCGGACGTGAACTCCACACTCCAGCAGATCGCCGAGCTGACCGCCTCCGGGTGCCAGATCGTCCGGGTCGCGGTCCCGTCACAGGACGACGCGGACGCGCTGCCCGCGATCGCGAAGAAGTCCCAGATCCCGGTCATCGCCGACATTCACTTCCAGCCGAAGTACGTGTTCGCGGCGATCAACGCCGGCTGCGCGGCGGTCCGGGTGAACCCGGGCAACATCAAGGAGTTCGACGACAAGGTCAAGGAGATCGCGAAGGCCGCCGCCGAGGCCGGGACCCCGATCAGGATCGGCGTGAACGCCGGCTCCCTGGACAAGCGGCTGCTCGTCAAGTACGGCAAGGCCACGCCGGAAGCGCTCGTCGAGTCGGCGCTCTGGGAGTGCTCGCTATTCGAGGAGCACGGCTTCCGCGACATCAAGATCTCGGTCAAGCACCACGACCCGGTCGTGATGATCCAGGCCTACCGGCTGCTCGCCGCCCAGTGCGACTACCCGCTGCACCTCGGCGTGACCGAGGCGGGCCCCGCGGTCCAGGGCACGATCAAGTCGGCGGTCGCGTTCGGGGCGCTGCTCGCCGAGGGGATCGGCGACACGATCCGGGTCTCGCTGTCCGCGCCGCCGGTCGAAGAGGTCAAGGTCGGCAGCGCGATCCTCGAGTCGCTCGGGCTGCGGCAGCGCAAGCTCGAGATCGTGTCGTGCCCGTCGTGCGGCCGCGCCCAGGTCGACGTCTACACGCTCGCCGAGAGGGTGCAGGCCGGCCTCGAGGGCATGACCGTGCCGCTGCGGGTGGCCGTCATGGGCTGTGTCGT
>JAWWPV010000093.1:0-7131 GCA_033854775.1 Trebonia sp. | reverse complement strand
CTGTCCGAGCCGTCTCTGTCCGGGCCGTGCGGAAGCCTGCGAAGATCTGCCGCCTGACCGGGTAGTCCCAGTTCCTGAACGTGCCGCGGCAGGCCACCGGGGACACCCCGAACGCCCCGCCCCGCAGCACCTTGTACCCGGGACCGAAGAAGACGTCCGAGTACTCCTTGTACGGCCACGCGGTGAACCCGGGGTAGGGCAGGAAGTCGGAGCTCGTCCACTCCCACACGTCACCGATCAGCTGCCGCGCCCCGCTCGGGGCGGCTCCGCCCGGATAGGACCCGGCGGGCGCGGGCCGCAGGTGCCGCTGCCCGAGGTTGGCCCGCTCGGGTGTCCAGTCCTGGTCGCCCCACGGGTACCGGCGGGACCGCCCGGTCGCCGGGTCCCAGCGGGCCGCCTTCTCCCACTCGGCCTCCGTAGGCAGCCGCCGTCCGGCCCACCGCGCGTAGGCGTCCGCCTCGTACCAGCAGACGTGCAACACGGGCTCGTTCGGGATAACGGGTTCCTCGGTCCCGAAGGACTGCCGCACCCACGCACCCTCCCAGCCCCAGAACAGCGGGGCGGTCAGCCCGGCGCGCTGCCGGTGCGCCCACCCGTCCGCCGTCCACAGCCGCGGGTCGTCGTAGCCGCCGTCGGCGATGAACGCCGCGTACGCCGCGTTGGTGACCGGCGTGGTGTCCAGCCAGAACCCGGGGACGTCCACGGCGTGCGCCGGCCGCTCGTTGTCGAGCGCCCACGGCTCGGCCGACGTGCCCATCGTGAACGGCCCGCCGGGCACGTGCACCTCGGCGGGCAGCGCCGCCGCGTCGGCGGGCGCGGGCAGCGGCGGGGGAGCGGACAGCACCGCGGGCCCCGACCGCAGCTGGTGGGTGGCGAGCATGGTCTCGTCGTGCTGCACCTCGTGCTGCGCGACCATCCCGAAGGCGAACCCGGCGCCGGCGGCCCCCGTGACGGTCTGCCCGGCACCGAAGCCGCCCTCGGCGCCCGGCGGCAGCTTGACCTTCTCGATGAGGTCGAGCACACGGCCACGGACCTCGTGGCCGTAGCGGCGTGCCTCGGCCGGAGTGAGCAGCGGCAGGGTCGGCCGCTCGGCGCGCGGGTGCTCGAACGCGTCGTACAGCGGGTCGATCTCCGGGTGCAAGGAATCGCGGCCGCCGACCGCGCGGAGCAGCCAGAGTTCCTCCTGGTTGGCGATGTGGGCCAGGTCCCACACCAGCGGAGACATGAGCGGCGAGTGCTGCCTCACCAGGTCGGCGTCGTCCACGGCGCTGGTGAGCAGCGCGGTGCGGTCCCGCGCGGCCAGGAGCTCCGCGGCGGCCAGGTCGCGCAGCGCCGCACCGGACGGCGCGTCGGAGAGCAGCGGGTCGGTGTGGTCGGTCATCCGGATTCCTCCAGCAGGTCGTCGGCCGGACATCGGTCCTTGGTCACGTACTGGTCCATGAACGAGTCGACGGCCCCCGTGATCGCCTCGGGGGCGGCCATGCGGTCCAGGGCTTCCCTGGCGGCGGTGAAGCATGCCCCGCTGGCCCGGCTGATCGCCGGGTCGGCGGGCCCGAGCCGGGCAGCGCGCACCCACGGCCCCTCGTCGCCCGGCGAGCGCCCGTCCCAGAGCGGCTCGACCGCCGCGAGGGCGGCGTCGCCCGCCTTGGCGTCGGACAGCAGCGCGCTTGACACGGCGAGCGGCACGATCCACCCGTCGCCCCGCTGCGCGTCGATCATCCGCAGCTCGAAGTGCCCGCGCGGCCTGACCGGCGGGAACAGGGTGGACAGGTGGTAATCGAGGTCGCCGGCGGTGGGCCGCCGCAGCGGTACGTCCCCGTCGCCGGCCTCGCCACTGGCCGGTGTCGCGGGGCCCGGTGCCGGGGTGCCCGGTGCGGGGGTACCCGTTGTCCCGGTACCCCGGGTCACCGGGCCCGTCGTCACCGGGTCGCCGCGCACCCAGTCGCGGAACGTCAGCCCTGGCGGGGCTGACCAGTCCCCGGAATCCGGGTTGGGTACGCACATCACCCGCGCGTCGAGCGCGTAAGCAGCCCAGGCCTCGCGCGGGTCCTCGTCCGGCCGTGGCGGCCTGGTGCGGCCGGGGTCCATCCGCGCCCAGACCTGCTGCCGGGAGGAAACCCACCCGGTCGGCTTCCCCTCGCGGAGCGGCGAGTTGGCGAAGGCAGCGACGAGCACCGGCCCGATCGCGTGCACCAGCTGCCACCGCTGCCGGTAGCCGGAGGGGCCGTCGGAGTCTTCGCCCGCGTCCAGGCAGACCTGAACGGACGCCGTGCCGCACATCATCTGCCGCCCCCAGGGGCCGCCCCGGTCGAAGAAGGCTTCCATGGCCGCGTAACGCGGCAGTTCGAGCACGCGGCGCGGCGGTCGCAGCGGGTCAAGCCCGATTCCAGCGAGTTCAAGGCCGGCGGCGGCGACGGCCTCCCGCAGAGCGACGAGATCCGCGCTGGTCGCGCGGACGAGGTCGCCTAGTGAATCCGCGGGCTGCGAGCTGAGCTCAAGCTGCCCGCCTGGCTCGGTGGTGAGTAGTGCCCCTGATGGCAGCACGCCGGGACGTGAGCTAGTAGGCAGCTCCGGCCTGGCGTGCTTCTCCCCGTTCTGTCGCACTTGGCCCGGGTTGCCCCGGGCGGCGTCAAAGGCCGTGACGGCCGCCGCGATGCGCCCCGCCGGCACCGGCAGGGACGGGTCACGCGCGTCGCGCACCAGCCACTCAAGTTCGACGCCGACCCGCTGCGGCGGCCCGGTCTTCAGGCAGATCCCGTGAACATGTTCGGCGGCATTCTCCTCGTCGAGGTCGCCGCCATCGAGCTTGTCGGCATCGATGACCGTCATAGAACCACCCTAACCACCGGGTCTGACATTCCAGACCACGAGGCCTGGCATTCCGGACCGCGCAGCGCCCCTCATGCCCGTTTAGTCCGCGCCGCCCGGTGACCGTTACACCTGGACGGGCCAGGCTAGGGACGGACCTCGATGTGGCCGGCGGCGCCTGCCGCGACCTGGCCAACCACCGCGGCAAGGGTGCCGCGCCGCGACAGCTCCGCGACAAGCGCGTCCGGTGCCGCGGTAGCCAGCAGCAGCCCGCCGGACGTCTGCGCGTCCCGCAGCAGCACCGCCACGTCCGACGGCACGTCAGGCGAGATCGACACCCACGGCTCCAGGTAGGTCATGTTGTTCCGCGTTCCGCCGGAGACGTAGCCCGCGGCGGTCAGCTCAAGCGCGCCGGGCAGCAACGGCACGGCGGAGGCCGACACGACAGCGGAGAAACCGCTCGCGCGCAGCATCCGGTGCAGGTGACCGAGGAGCGAGAAGCCGGTCACGTCCGTCGCCGCGACCACCCCGGCGGCCAGCGCCGCCTCGCTCGCCGCGGCGTTCAGCGTGGTCATCGACGCCACGGCGGCGCCGAGCACGGAAGGGGCGGCGGCGCCGCGCTTGTGCGCGGTCGCCACCACGCCGGTGCCGATCGCCTTGGTCAGCACAAGCGTGTCACCGGGCCGCGCGGCGTCGATGGTGAACAGGCGCGACGGCGAGGCGAACCCGACGACCGCCATGCCGTACTTGGGCTCAGGGTCGTCGATGGTGTGCCCGCCGACGACCAGGCAGCCGGCCGACGCGGCGACCGAGGCGCCGCCGCGCAGCACGTCCGCCAGGATGGACAGCGGCAGCGTGTCGCCGGGCCAGGCGGTCAGGTTCAGCGCGAGCACGGGCCGCCCGCCCATCGCGTACACGTCGGACAGCGCGTTCGCCGCCGCGATCCGCCCCCAGTCGCCCGCGTCGTCGACGATCGGCGTGAAGAAGTCGGTGGTGAGCACGAGCGCGCGGTCGTCATCGAGGCGGAGCACCGCGGCGTCGTCGCCCTCGGCCGCGCCAACGAGCAGGTCAGGCGAGTCGTCGGCCCCGCCGAGGACACCAGGCCCGAGGGAAACCATCAGCTCATCTAGAGCCGAAAGTGGTAGCTTGCACGCACAGCCAGCGCCGTGCGACAAGGATGTGAGCCGGATGGAAGCGGTCTCAGGCTGGGAAGTCACCCTCCCACCGTATGCGGGCACCCGCGCGCCCGCGATGGGGGCAATGGCCCAGCGGCAAAACCAGTCCCGAAAGGGAAGCCGGGGATACCAGGGCGCCATAACACGACGTGATCCTTAAGCTGGCGGTGTGCAGTCGCGCGGTTTGCCAGGATGAATGAAAGGCGATGAGAGTACCCTCCAGGTTTAAGCACGTCAGGCGGGGTAAGGCCGAAGCGCCGCCCGGCATCGTCGGCGTGGCCAGGGTCGACCTCAGGACCAAGGTCCTGGTGCGCCGCCTGGAACCCGGTGACATCGCGGTCATCGACCACCCCGACCTGGACCGCGTCTCCGCCGACGAGCTGATCGCCTGCCGGGTCGCCGCCGTGGTGAACGCCGGGAAGTCGGTCACGGGAAGGTACCCGAACCTGGGCCCCGGGCTCCTCCTCGACGCCGGGATCCCGGTCATCGACGACGTCGGCAGTGAGGTGCTGTCCCGGGTCGCGGACGGCACCACCGTCCGCCTCGACAAGGACGTTCTCTACAACGCGAACGACCAGGTCATCGCCAAGGGCGTGCAGCTGACCGAGGGCATCCTGGCCAGGGCGATCGAGGACGCGAACGCCGGCGTGTCCACCCAGATCGACTCGTTCGCCGCCAACACGCTCGAGTTCCTCCAGCGCGAGCGCGACCTGCTCACCAACGGCATTGACGTACCGGAGCTCGCCACAACCATGAAGGACAGGCACGTCCTCGTGGTCGTCCGTGGCTACCGCTACCGCGAGGACCTGCGCGCCCTGCGGCCCTACATCCGCGAGTACCGCCCGGTGCTGCTCGCCGTGGACGGCGGCGCGGACGCCCTCCTCGACGCCGGCTACCGGCCGCACCTGATCATCGGCGACATGGACTCGGTCTCCGACGAGGCCCTCCGGGCGGGCGCGGAACTCGTCGTGCACGCCTACCCGGACGGCCGCGCCCCCGGCATGGCGAGGCTCAAGGGCCTCGGCCTCGACGCCGCCAAGCTCCCCGCGCCAGGCACGAGCGAGGACGTGGCGCTGCTCGTCGCCGACGCCTGCGGCGCCAGCCTGATCGCCGTGGTCGGCACGCACTGGACCCTGGAGGAGTTCCTCGACAAGGGCCGCCCTGGCATGGCGTCCACGTTCCTCACCCACCTGCGGGTCCGCAGTAAGCTGGTCAACGCCGGGGGCGTGCACCAGCTCTACCAGAGCAGGATATCCGGCTGGGCCCTGGTCGTCCTCGTGGTCGCCGCGGCGTTCACGATCGTCGTGGCGATCACCTACTCGCCCGCGGGCCCGATTCTCGGAAATTTCATCAGCGCGACCTGGCACACGTTCGCCTACTGGTTCACGGGGCTCTTCAAGTGATCGACTTCCGCTATCACCTGGTCTCGATCGTCGCCGTGTTCCTGGCGCTCGCGATCGGCATCGTGCTCGGCTCCACCGAGCTGCAGGGCAGCACTATCGACGGCCTGCGCACCCTGAGCAACTCGCTGCGGAGCCAGCTGTCCGCGGTCAGCGCGCAGCGCGACGGCCTGGTGCAGGATGCAAACGCCAACGACGCGTTCCTGCAGACCGCCGAGCCGAAGCTACTGAGCGCCATGCTCACCGGGAAGAGGATCGTCCTCGTCACCGAGCCGGGCGCGCCGTCGGCGATCACCGACGGCGTCGAGAAGGCCGCCGGGTACGCCGGGGCCACGGTCACCGGCACGGTCGCGCTCCAGCCGAAGTTCAACGACCTCTCCGGCACTACCAGGTCCAGCCTGTCCGCGATCAACACCGAGTTCGCGACGACGGACGGCACCGTGCTCGCGCCCCCCGCCGACCAGCAGACCGTCTACCAGCAGGAGGCCGCCCAGCTGATCGGCACCGCGGTCCTGAACAAGACAGACGGCCAGCTCGGGCTGACCGTCCCCCAGGCACAGACCCTGCTTGCGGCCTACGCTAAGTCCGGCTACCTGACCACAAGCGGCACCCCCTGGGACCGGGCCACCCTCGCCGTGGTCGTCGCGCCGCAGAGCGCGCCTTCCGACGGCCAGAACGACCCGGCCGACCAGGTCCTGCTCGCCCTCGCCGCGCAGCTCGCGGGCGCGAGCACCGCCACCCTCGTGGCCGGCCCGGCCGCCAGCTCAGCCGCGTCCTCAAGCGCGATCTCGGTGCTGCGCGGCAGCAGCGTCTCCGGCTCGGTATCCAGCGTGGACAACGCGGACACCAGGCTCGGCCAGATCTCGACGATCTGGGCCCTCGCCAACCAGCAGGCGGGCGGAAAGCCAAGCAGCTACGGTATCTCTGGTGCTTCCGCGGTCAGCCCCTCGGTTCCGGCTCCTGTGCCGAGCGCGACCCCGTCGGTCTCAGGCACGCCGACCACCAAGGCGACGGGAGGGGTCAAGAAGACCGTGAGTAAGAAGTGAAGCGCGCCGCCCGCCCGAGCCTGCCCGCGCTGGCCAGGGGGACGGTCGCGGCAGGCGCCGCCCTGGGCGCCTACGCGGCGCTGCGCAGGTACCCGCCGGCCGGGGAAGAGACCTGGCTCAGGACCAACCACCGCGGTGAGCACGTCACGCTCCTCGAGGGTCCCGCGCTGACCGTCGGAGCGGTCGCCGCGCAGGTCATCACCGGCGCGGTCGCCGCGCCGCGCGGCGGTCGCCAGGCGGCTGCCAGGGATTATCCCGAACGAGTGCGGCTCTCCGCCTACCCCCTCGCCATCGCCGGCCTCGGCGGGGTGGCCTTCGGCGTCATCGACGACCTGCGCGGCTCGGGCAAGCGCCGCGGCCTGCGCGGCCACCTGGGCGCGCTCGCCCACGGCGAGGTCACCACGGGCACGGTCAAGCTGGCGGGCCTGGCCGCGGCCGGCCTCGGGGCGGCCCTGCTCGAAGGCGGCGACCCCGCGGACGTCGCCATCAACGCGGGGCTGATCGCGGGCGGCGCGAACCTGCTCAACCTCTTCGACCTTCGCCCGGGCCGCGCCATCAAGGTCGCGACGCTCAGCGCCGGACTGATCGCCGCCGGGAGCGCGCTGGCCCAGGGCACCCGCCAGCCCGCGCTCGACAAGGACGGCGCCGCCCACGCGCCGGGGCGGCTGGCAGGGCTCCAGGCCGTCGCCGTGCCCGCCGGCG
>JAWWPV010000092.1:0-13028 GCA_033854775.1 Trebonia sp. | reverse complement strand
GGTCCGTCCTTCGTCAAGGACGGATCCGTCCTTGACGAAGGACGGACCCGGGGCTAGCGTCCGCTAAGGCGCCGGCTATCCAGGCAAGTCCGCCGATCCGGCCTGGCCGGCGCCGCGTGAGGTCAGGCGATGGCGGGCCATCAGGGGGATGAAGGTACATGACCGGCGTTCCTTCCTTCGAACTGGGAACCGACGGCCCGTCGGCGATCGTGGTCGGCATCGACGGCTCCACGACCTCCCTGCGAGCTAGCGCATACGCACTGGGACTAGCTCGCAGGCAGCAATCCCGCCTGGTTGCCGTCTACGTAGGGCCGATCTCGACAATGGCTGCCGTCGAACTCAGCACCGCCTGCGCGGTGCTTCTCGCACGGTCTGAAGCCTTCCGACAGAGGGCCGCCGATCTCCGCCGTGAAGCCGAGAGGGCGGCTCAGGAGCAGGGCGTATCCATCACCTTCGTGGCTACCCGTGGCGACCCACTCACTGAGCTCCACCGGATCGCCCGAGAGATCCGCGCTGACACCATCATCGTCGGGGCATCCACCAAGGCAGGTCACCGGCTCGTTGGCTCGCTGTCCGCGCGGCTCGTTCGGGCCGGAAAGTGGCCGATCATGGTCGTGCCCTGACTAGCGCGCCTATCAAGGACTGTTTCGTCCTTGACGAGGGACGGTTCCGTGCCTAGTGTCAGGGGTAACCGGGGCCGCCTGCCCGGGGCCGGCCCGCTGGCGTCGCGGGGCGCCGGACCAGCGCGGCTCCCGCACAGAAGCGGCCCCGCAAGGAAGAGGCAGAGATGGCACCACCGATTATTTCCCACCTGGTCTTCAACACCGCCAACTACGAGGCGATGAAGCAGTGGTACCTGGATGTGCTCGAAGCGAAGATCGGCGTCGAGACCTCCGACCACAGCGCGTGCTTCCTGCAGACCGACCAGAGCCATCACCGGATCGGGATGTTCAACGTGGCCAAGACCGACGAGTCGGCGGCGATGACGGCCCCCGGCGCACCCGACACCGGCCCGCTGGCCCGGCTGAACCACTTCGCGTTCGAGTACCCGACCCTGGCCGGGCTGTTCGAGACCCACGGCCGGCTCGCCGCCTCCTCGATCCTCCCGGAAGTATCCCTCAACCACGGCCCCACCATGTCCATGTACTACCAGGACCCGGACCGCAACATCATCGAGCTGTTCTACGACACCCGGTACACCGAGCAGCAGATCGCCGACTTCTACGCCGGCGGCGACCGCTACGTCCTGGGCGCCATCCCCTTCGACCCCGCCCAGCTGCACGAAGAACTCCGCAACGGCAAAACCGTCACCGAACTCACCACCTGGTCCCCACCCACCCAATGACCAGCGCACGCCGCCAGAAAGGATAGGCAACAGAAAATGCGGCTCGTCAGCTTCGGCCCCCGCGGAAGCGAGCTTCCCGGGGCGCTCATCAACGACTCCGTCCTCCCGCTGCCACCCGTGATGGCCCGCATCGGCCTCGCCCCGGCCGGGACCGTCCGCAGCGTGCTGCCGTTCCTCGGCCCGCTCTCCGAGGCCATCGCCTCAGCGGTCGCCGGTGGCGACGAGCTGATCCCCCTGGACCAGACGAGGCTCGGTCCTCCCATCATCGACCCCCCGAACCTCTTCGCCTGCGGTGCGAATTATCACGCCCACCTCACCGAGGGCCTGGCCATGCCCGGTATCCCCACCCTGCCGGTCATCTTCCTCAAGCCTGCCTCCGCGCTATCGGGCCCCGCCGACCCGGTCATCCGCCCCGCTGAAACCAGCCGGCTCGACTACGAGGCCGAACTAGCCATCGTCATCGGCAAGGCCGGCCGCCGGATCCCCGCCAGCCAGGCCGCCCAGCACATCGCCGGCTACATGATCGCCAACGACGTCAGCGCGCGCGACCTCATGGAGGGCGAAAGCAGGAAACTCAGCTCACCCGCCTTGCTCCAGATCATGCGGGCCAAGGGCTGGGACACCTTCCTGCCCACCGGGCCCTGGCTCGTCACCGCCGATGAAGCCGGCAGCTATGAAAACATCCGCATCCAGACCTGGGTCAACGACGAGCCCCGCCAGGACGCATATGCCAAGGAAATGACCAGCAGCCCCTGCCAGATCATCGAATGGCTCAGCGCCACCACGACCCTCCAGCCCGGCGACATCATCACCACCGGCACCCCTGGGGGCGTCGCTATGGGCATGGCCACTCCCCAGTGGCTCATCCCCGGCGACACAGTCCGCATCGAGATGACCGGGCTCGGCACCATGTCCACCCCCATCCACCAAGAGCAAAATCCCTGATCAACCCGCTCCCGAGCGGTGTGCGAGGAGGCAGGAAGTGACGATGACGTCGAAGCCAGTCGGTGCCCACATCGTTGGCCGGGTTCCCCTGGATGGCCCGGAGGACGTCTTCCGGACGGTCAGCGAGCATGCCGGACCGCTCCTGCGGTCGATGCCCGACGGAGAGACCGAGACGGGATGGATCGTCCAGCAGTTCGGCATCCTCGAACAGGTGCCGCAGCTCGAGCGGCGCCTTCGGACCGTATCCGGTATGGACACACCGACTCCCTGCATCGTGCTCCGCGATGGCGCCCGGGCCGAGGACGTGACCTTTCCCGACCTCGGCTACGCGCGGACCGCGGCGAGGTCGTTCGAGATCCTCTCCCGGCTCAAAGGCGAGGGGGCGGTTCGCGGAGCTGTGCGCCTGCAGGTCAACCTGCCCTCGCCGAGGACGGTGACCGGCATCATTATCCGGGAGGACGACGCCAAGGCCCTCGCGGCCGAATACGAGCGGGCCATGATCGGCGAGGTCGCGCGGGTACTCGACACGGTGCCTCATGATCAGCTGACGATCGGCTGGGATATCCCGGCCGAGACGGTGGCACTCGAAAGAGCGTCGCTGTGGGAGCAACTGCCCTTCGACCCGTCCGAGACGGCAATCGTCGGGGACCTGTCCCGGGTTGCCGAAGCCGTTCCGGATGACGTTCCGCTGGGGTTCCACCTATGCCTCGGTAGCATGGGCAACAAGCACGTGGTTAGCCCAGGGGATGCCCGGAACCAGGTAAGCCTCATGAACCGGCTGACGGCCGACCTGCCCCGGCCGATTGACTGGTTGCACGCACCCGTACCGCGCGATGCCGATCCGAAGCAATATCTGGCGCCCTACGACGAACTGCGCCTGCCGACGGCGACCGCCCTGTACCTCGGCGTCATCGACATCGCAGACGGACTCGACGCGACCCAGCGGCGTATCGAGGCGGCGCAGTCGGTGCTGCCCGCGTTCGGAGTGGGGACGGTATGCGGTCTTGGGGGCGAGTTCTATTCGCGTGTCGACGTGATCGAGATCCTAGGCATGTACGCGGCGCTGGCTGAGCCGATCGCCGCAAGCTAGCGTCCGGCTCGGAACGAGGGAGCTCATACTGCGGCGGCCGGCTCGGCTCAGATCTATTCGGCCGGCTGACCGCAATCTCGGGAAACTGCCGGTCATGGTGTACTACCGCGGCGGAATTGCTTTCGCGGTCATTTTCCATGCTCAGCGATTATGCGGCCGTGGCGCCGACGGCGTCTATGGCAAATATCGCCCGGTGGCCGAGCTTTGATGGAATCGACCGCTCTACGGGCATGCGCGCTATCGATGCGCCGGAAGAGGCCCTGGTCGCCAATGTCCGGTCTCTGATCAAGAGTGGCTGCGGCTCAACTATGCTTGTGTTATGCAGAGCCGTCGTACCGCCATCACGCAGACCGCCGAGCGCCCGGTTCGCAGGCGACGAGGGGGATCTGCGGTCCAGATCGCGATCTCCGACGCCGTTATTGCCGAGCTAGCCGAGGTGGGATTCGGTCGGCTGACCTTCGAGGGCGTCGCCGAGCGGGCCGGCACCGGAAAGAGCCCGCTATACCGACGGTGGCCGGACACAACGTCTCTCGTGATCGACACGCTGGAGAAGCTGGGCTCGGATCCCACCAAATACGTGCGAACTGGCCTTCTGCGCGACGACCTGATCGGGCTGACGGTTCACATGATCAAAACGCAAAAGGGCGTCAAGGGCGATGCGTACCGCAGTCTGCTTGGCGAAGCGCATCGCTATCCTCAACTACTGGCCCGGTTCAAGACGCAGGTTCTCGCACCCCGCTTCGAAGCATTGACCGAACTGCTGCGTGACGCCGCCAAGCGCGGCGAGATATCTCCGGAGCGCTTGACGCCCATGGTCCTTGAAGTGCTTCACGCACTGATCTTGAAACACACACTGCTTGAGGCCCGGGATCCAACGAAGAAGGACATTACTGAGATGATTGACGAGGTACTCCTGCCTCTCCTCGTCGCTAAGCCCATTCAACAGGAGTTAAGGACCTCGGCTGCGCCAGGCCGCGGGCAGGACTTCGGTGCGCCGTCTCCCCTGGATTGCAATCCGGGTCATATGTCATCTCTCTCAGCTAACGGCCGCGAGCCTCTCGCGTATCCGCGCTCCCACGCGGATGGCCTCATCTCGGTTAGCCAGTTTGGGCGCGTTCTCGATCAGACCCGGCCCCCTAAGGTCAGCAGCCCCCATCGACTCGGATCGAGTCAGTAGCATGAAGTGGAAATGCCGGTTCTGCTCGCCGAATCCGATCATGTAGACGCATTCAGCACCAGCTTCAGCCTTGGTGGCCGCGCTAAGACGCTGGATTATCAAACCCAGTGTCGATGTCTCCTGATCGGACAGCCCCCACATCCAATCATCGCTGTGGCGATTGGCCAGGATCAATATCCAGCCTGGTACGTCGTAGCCAAGCGTTGCCGTCCATTGATCGTCCGTATAAACGATGGACTCACGGGGAGCGGTCGCATGGACGGCGCAGACCTGACAGTGGCCGCCCTTGTCCTGTACCTCTTCGTGAGCCTGGGTGTCAGGCACGGTTTCCTCCTCTAATGCCGGCTGTGGTGACGCCGCGCTGGTCATTGGGCGGGCGGGGGGATCAGGCCCTCTGACAGTAAGCGCGGAACCGTTCCCCGTCAAGGACTAAACAGTCCTTAGCGGTCGAGCGGACTCGGAGCGCGTCCGGAAGTGCCACCCACGCAGGCCCGCGATATGGAGGCCGACCACCAGTCCCGCCGACCGGCCCCGGCGAGGAAGCCTGGAACGCGACTCGACGTCTACGTGAGGCCAAGCTGCCTCATGATACAGATTTATGACGACCGGCGATTGACCTTTCTAATGTCTTGGGCAATCATGAGGATTTAAGGACTGATTCGTCCTGATCTGAGATCGGGCGAGCAAGGCTCCACTGCCCTGATCCCGACCTCTGGTGCTTCATGAAGGTGAAGGGGCTTCGAGGCCGAACCGCAGAGTGACAAGGAGAGTGGTCGAAGATGACTGTGACGGATGACGCGCTTGCGGGCAGGACCGGCTCGGTATTGCGTGACGGTACGACGGTGCGGGGCCTGATCGACCTGGACCGGCGCGAAGTGTCAATGCGGGTGCTGTCGGACCCGGAACTGTATCGGCTAGAGCTGCAGAACATCTTTGCCCGGGCGTGGGTGGGGCTGGCCCATGTCAATGAGATCCCTGACGCCGGCGATTTTGTCCTGCGGCATATCGGCGAGGATCCGGTCATCGTCACCCGCACCTCCCAGGGACATGTCTCGGTCCTGCTCAACGTCTGCGCGCACCGGGGCTTTGAGGTGTGCCGGGCCGATGAGGGCAATGCTGGCTCGTTCAAGTGTCCCTACCACGGCTGGGCGTACGACGGGTCAGGCAACCTGCTTGGGGCACCGCTCGAGAAGGAGATGTACGGCGACTGGGACAAGTCCCGGTACGGCCTGCGGCGGGCCCGGGTGGAGGTGCGCGCCGGGATGGTGTTTGCCAGCTTCGATGCCTCCGGCTTGCCTCTGGACGACTGGCTAGGGGACGCGGGCTGGTACATCGACCGCGCCAGCCACCAGGACAGAATCCCGCTCGGTCCGCCGATGCGTTTCCATGTACGTGGGAACTGGAAGACATTCATGGATCAAGGGGCGGGTGACAACTACCACCCCTTGACCTTGCACCGCTCGTTGCAGGAGATCGGCATGACCCCGGACCTGCCGGGCGCGGGCGGTAGTCGGTCCACGATCAGGAGCCAGAATCACGCCATTGTGAGCAACCCCGAGGGCAACACCACGTTCGCTTTCCCGCCCGGGTTTCCCATGAAAACCGTCTACGACGAAGGCGCCGACGATTTCTTGACTTTTGAAGGCCGTCTATTCGCCTCTTCGATCTTTCCGCAGACCGTCCTCTGGGGTCCTTATTTGTACCCTCTCCCCGACGGCACGCAGACCACCGGCGGTGCCCTATGGCAGATCGAGCCGAAAGGCCCGGACACGTTCGTGATGTACCTGCAGAACTTCATCGACCGCGACGCTCCGGATGCAATCAAGGAGGCGGTGCGACGTGAGACTGCGGCTCAGCAAGTGTTTGTGGCCGACGACTACGAGGCGAACCTGTCGCTGCAGCGCTCGGCGCGCGGGGCGGTCGGCCAGCAGCAACCGCTGCGCTACTTCGCTCAGGGCGACCGAACGAAGCCGGACGGCTGGCCAGGGCCCGGCATCTTCTTCTCGCCACCGCAAAAAGACGACGCCCAATGGCTCTTCTGGCTCCGCTGGCTCGACCTTATGACCGACGGCGCACGCTAGGCGCCTGCGGCAAGCGGGCGCTCCCCGTAACCACTCTGGCTCTCGCCCCGGCACGATGCGACGTCGGTCGTCGGACAGGACAGACAGCTGATCAGAAAGAACAGGCAAAGGATGCAGCAATGACAACTACTACGGACACGGCAACGAAAATGGGTACCCGGGTGAAGGCTTCCGACCCCATCTACGGCGACATCCTCGACTTCCTGGTCGACGAGGCCGCGCTGCTCGACGACGACCGCCACCTCGAGTGGCTGGACTGCCTCACCGACGACATCGTCTACAAGATGCCCGTCCGCAAAACCGTGTACCGGCGCGACGGCGACGGCTTCGACGAGCGCAACGTCCACTGGGACGACGATCGGTTCTCGCTCGGCCTACGAGTACGACGCTCGGTCGAAGTCGAAGCCGCCTATGACCGCGACCCCGCACCGCGCATCCGGCGGATGGTCACGAACCTCGTCGTCCACGAGACCGATACGCCCTGCGAATACGCAGTAACGACCCACCTGCTTGTCCTGCGCAACCGGTTCGACGCTCCTACCTACGACATGTTGACCGCCAAACGCGAAGATGCCATTCGCCGCGACGACGACGGCACTTGCAAGCTCGCCCGCCGGCTGGTCCTCGTCGACCAGACCGCGCTCGGTGCCGTCTTCATCAACGTCTTCATGTAGCCACGAGTCTGATGACCGAGCAAACCGCGCCGCTATACGTCAAGGTGCATCTGTCGAAGTGCTGCGGCTACACCAGCTGCGCCGAGGCTTCCCCGGAGGTGTACAAGCTCGACGAGCACGGGTTTGCCTACGTGGACAGTGACGTCGTCCCGCCCGGGCTCGAATCCAAGGCCCAGGAAGGCGCCGCCACCTGTCCCGAGCGCGCGATCTACGTAGGCGAGACGCAACCTGACTGAGTTCAGGCGGCATCGGGAAACCAGGACGAGGGGAGACCATACGTTGGCCAAGCCCACGTTCGTCCTGCTCGGCAGCGGACTCGCGAGCGTGACGGCAGCATCGACGTTGCGCATGGAGGGCTTCGAAGGCCGAGTGATCATCGTGGGCGACGAGCCCCACGTACCCTACTCGCGCCCACCGCTGTCCAAAGATGTGCTGCGCGCCGAGAAGTCTCCGGAGCAGACCAGGCTCCGCCCAGGCGCGTGGTACGCCAGCAATGACGTCGAGCTCCGGCTCGGCGTCCGAGCGGCCGCAGTCGATCCAGGCGCACATATGGTCGAGCTCGCCGATGGCACCGGCCTCGCGTACGACAAGCTTCTGATCGCCACCGGAGGGGTGCCCCGAACCCTGGACATCCCCGGGGCAGATCTGCCCGGGGTGTTCTTCCTCCGCAGACTCGACGACGCCCTTGCGCTTCGTGAGCATCTCACCCCGGGGACGCCGGTCGCGGTGATCGGAGCCGGGTTCATCGGCGCCGAAGTTGCCGCGAGCGCCCGCACACTCGGCTGCGAAGTCATCATGCTCGAGATCGCGGAGATCCCGCTGGGACACGCTCTCGGCCCCGAGATCGGTCAGGTCTACGCGGATGTGCACCGTGAACGCGGCGTCGAGTTGCGTACAGGCGTCGGTGTCGAACGCATCGAAGGCCATGGGCACGTGCAGCGGGTAGTGGCGACCGATGGCCGGGTGCACGACGCCTCCGTGGTGGTGATCGGGGTCGGGCTTGTACCCGAGCTGGATCTCGCCAGGCGTTCGGGACTCGCCACCGGGAACGGGGTCATCGTTGACGAGTACTGCCAGGCGTCGGTCGACGACGTTTTCGCCGCGGGCGACATCGCTAACCATCCGAACCACTTCCTCGGCCGTCGGATCCGGGTCGAGCACTGGCAGAACGCGCAGCACCAGGGCGCGACCGCAGCCCGGAACATGCTGGGTCGCCATAAGCCCTTCCGCGAGGTTCCGTGGGTGTGGTCCGACCAGTACGAGCACAATCTCCAGGTCGTCGGGCTTCCTGATCCCGCCCGGCGCATGGTGGTACGCGGAGACACGGCGACGAGGAACTTCTCGGCCTTCTTCATGCACGACGGTCGCGTGACTGCGGCGTTGGCCGTCAACCGTCCCGGAGACATCCGTGTCGCCCGTCTCATGATCCAGCATGGAACGGAGGCCCCCGTTGCCCACCTCGCGGATGTCGACGCAGACCTGGGCCAACTCATCATGAGCAGCCGGCCGTACCCGGGCAGCTGGTGACCCGCTCGGCCGTGACGCCGAAGGAGGACCGGAAAGCTCCATGCTGCACTGTGGCTACGTTCGTCGATAATCTGCTACTCATTGCCCATGCGGTCATTGCCAGTTCCTGGCGCAGAGCGCCGCCGACCCGCTGGTCGGGGCCGTGCGAGGCAGTCTGTAGGGCGGGAGACGGCGAAGTAGGGGGTGCGGTGAAGGCGCGGTCGCTGGTCTTTGACTTGTTTGGTGATTTCCTGCGCTACCGCGGCGGGGAGGTCCGGCTGCGCGGGCTGATCGCACTGATGGGATGCTTCGACGTCCCCGAGCCGACGGTCCGCGTCGTCGTGGCCAGGCTGCGCAAGGAAGGCTGGCTGCGCAGCAGCCGGGACGGCCGGGAGACCGTCTACGCGCTCACCGATGCCGCGTGGAACCTCCTCGACGAGGGCCGCTCGCGGATCTTCCACCGCGCGGCGGGCCCGTGGGACGGGCAGTGGCACATGGTCATCTACTCGGTTCCGGAGACAGAGCGGGCCCTGCGCGAGCAACTGCGCAAGAAACTCTCTTGGCTCGGGTTCGGGCCGCTGTCGGCGTCGGTCTGGCTCAGCCCGCACGACCGGACCGCCCAGGTCCGGGACGCGTTCGCCGGTGAGCCCGCGATCCGCCTCGACGTGTTCCGGTCCCGCTCGGCCGGAACCGGCTCCGACCGGGACATTGCGGCTCGCTCCTGGGATCTCGCCGGCCTCGACCGCGACTACACCGAGTTCATCCGGCGCTACGAGGGCCCGCTGGCCGGCTACCGCGTGGGCGATGTGCGCGGGAAGGACGCGCTGGTGGAGCGCATGTACCTGATCCACGATTACCGGATGTTCCCGTTCCGCGATCCCGACCTGCCACCGGAGCTGGTGCCCAGCGGATGGCCGGGGAGGCAGGCGCATGAGCTGTTCCTCGAAGCGCACGGGCTGCTGCGCGGCCCGGCCGAGGCCTACGTGAACGAGCTGGCCGGCCCGCCCGCGACGGCTCGGCAGGCTAGCTGACCGCCTCTCGAGGCGCGCCGCCGAACCGACGGTCCGCTGGCCGGCGCCATTGCGGTCGCCACCGACCTCGCGGTCGCTTAGTCAAGGACGAATTCGTCCTTGACTAAGGACGGATTCGTAACTAGTGTCAACGGTGAGGCCGCTGGCTGATGCTCGACGGCTCACTGGCTTGCCCGAGGCCTGGCTCCCTTGGAGCCTTCTTGAAACATCAGTGCTATTTGGGCCTGCCAGCAAAACTCTTCAGCTGGCATGTCAACTGAATCTTGCGGGGAGGACGGTCATGACCACATCGGCAGGGCAGGTCCCGGCAGCGCTGCGGGCGCTGTTGGAGAACGGCTCGCTGGCCGGCGACTGGGCACTCGACCCGGCCCGGTCCACGGCCACGCTGCGCAGCAAGCACATGTGGGGGCTCGCCCCGGTCAAGGGCGTCTTCCGCAGCATCGAGGGCGACGGGACGGTCTCGCCGGCAGGCGAGGTGACCGGCCAGATCGCGCTCGCGACCGAGGCACTGGACACCAAGAACAAGAAACGCGACGCCCATCTTCGGTCCGCTGACTTCTTCGAGACCGAGAAGTACCCCGCCATCACCTTCACCCTGGACAAGCTGGTACCAGCCGACGAGGGCGTGACGGTCTCCGGCCACCTGACTGTGCGTGACCAGAGCGGCCCGATCTCCTTCTCCGCCACCGTTGCCCTGGCCGGTGACGGCGAGGTGGCGCTGGACGCAACGGTGCTGGTCGACCGGTCAGAGTTCGGGGTCACCATAAACAAGGTGGGCATGCTCTCGATGAAGAACACGGTCGCCGTCCACGCCGTATTCACCAAGAGGTAGCGCAGACCCGCGTCAGCATTTCACCGCGTCGCACGGCGCATCGGGCCCCGGCGGACCGCTGGGCGAACTCGGCGACAGCAGGCCAGTTACGAGCCCGTCCGTTATCAAGGACGGGCTCGCCGCGACCGGTTCCGCCGGGTTCCGCAATACCGGAGCCAGCTGACAGTCTTCAAAAAGTTCCATTCGATAGACGGTCGTCTAGTAAATGTCATATTGTAGGTCAGGCCTACTCCCGGAAGGGATGACGTGATGACAGCTACCGAGCAGGTCCCGGAGATCACGGCCGACGAGCAGCTGGCGGAAAAGGGAGCCTGACGGTGCGTATCGCAGTCGCCGGAGGCGGCCCCGGCGGACTGTTCTTCGCCACTTTGATGCGCCGCGCCGACCCGTCGGCCGAGGTCACGGTGTTCGAGCGGAACCGGGACGACGACACCTTCGGGTTCGGTGTGGTCTTCTCCGACCGGACGCTGGACGGCATCCATGAGGCGGATCCGGTGCTGCGGCAGGCCCTGGCCGAGCATGGACGGCACTGGGACGTGATCGAGGTCCGGCTCAAAGGCGAGCGGATCCGTTGCGGCGGCAACGGGATGGCCGCGGTGGCGCGGCGGACGCTGCTGGCCCTGATGCAGTCCCGGGCGCGCGGGGCGGGGGCCGAGCTGCGGTTTTCCACCCGGGTAACCCTTGACGACCTGGCCGGTTATGACCTGGTCGTCGCGGCTGACGGCACCGGGTCGAAGATCCGGCAGCAGCTGGAGGCCCAGCTGGGGACCACGGTCGAGACGGCGACGGCGAAGTTCATCTGGTTGGGCACCGATTACCGGTTCGACGGCCTGACGTTCGTGCACGAACGCAACGAGGACGGGGTGTTCGCGGTGCACGGCTACCCGATCAGCCCGGGCGTCTCGACGTTCATCGTCGAGACCGACGAGCAGTCCTGGCGCCGGGCCGGGATGGACGATTTCGACGTGAGGCGGCCGTCCGGCGCAAGCGACCTGAGGTCGCGGGACTACCTGGAGAAGTTGTTCGCTGACCAGATCGACGGGCACCGGCTGCTGGTCAACAACTCACGATGGGGCAATTTCCGGACCCGCCGAACGCAGCGGTGGCAGACGTTGGCGCCCCGGCCGGTGGCACTGCTGGGCGACGCGGTGCACACCGCTCACTTCTCGGTCGGCTCTGGCACCAAGATGGCGATGGAAGACGCGGTCGCGCTAGCCCAGGCGCTGGCCGACCACCCCGGCGACCTCGCCTCAGCCCTGGCCGCCTATGAGCAGACGGCTCAGCCGCCGGTCCGGAAAATCCAGAACGCGGCCCGGCCCAGCCTGGCCTGGTGGGAGCACTTCAGCCGCTACTACGAGGCGTTCGAGCCCTGGCAGTTCGCCTACCACTTCCTGTCCCGCAGCATCACCGAGGCGAGACTGGCCCGTCGCGCACCGGACTTCACCGACGCCAGCCACCGCTCCTGGATCAAGGCCCACGGCGCCGAACCGCTGAACACCCCGTTCAGCAGCGTCGGCTGGGTCTCCCCCGGCCGTGTCGTGGCCATCCAGCCCGGTCCCGGCGGCCCGACCGCGATAACCGAACCCGGCCCGGGGCTACCCCTGACCGACGTGGCTCCCGCCCGCCGGCCATGGGGCGCGCGGCTCGCGGCCCCGGTCCACGAAGCGGGGCTGCCAGCGGCCTTCGGCAGGCTGGGCCAGCTCGCCCGGCACCGGCCGGCCCTGGTCGCTGTCTACGGCGGAACGCCGCTCACCCGCACGCTGGTCTGCGAACAGGCCCGCCTGCATACCGGGATCCCCGCCCTGCTCATCGACGACGGCCTCGACGCCGACCTCGCCGTCACTACTGTGTTGTCCGGCCGGGCCGACCTGGCCGGCGCGCCAGCCGGCATGCTCCGCGCGCAAGGCCTACTCGCGTGAACGCCAACTCGGTATCAGCGGTCCAGGAGGCGGCACTCGCGCCGCTGTTCGCGCCGCGCGGGATCGCCGTTGTTGGCGCGTCCCGCAATCCAAGCAAGCTCGGCGCCTCCCTGGCCCGCTCGCTGTCCGGCTTCGCCGAGCGCGGTGGCCACCTAGCCCTGGTCAATGGCCGCGACACCACGATGTACCGCAGTCTGAAGGCCGCCGTGGCAGCCGGCCCGGCCGACCTGGCCATGATCTGCGTGCCCGCGCCTGCCTGCCCGCAGGCTCTGGCCGAGGCCGCGGAGGCAGGCGTGCGAGCCGCAGTCATCTGCGGTGGTGGGTTCGCCGAGGCGAGTGCGGACGGTGCCGCACTGCAGCAGGAGCTGGCCGCGGTAGTGAACCGCACCGGCATCCGGTTGCTCGGCCCCAATACCAGTGGCTTCTTC
>JAWWPV010000091.1:0-2896 GCA_033854775.1 Trebonia sp. | reverse complement strand
TGGCCCCGCGTTCGCTGCGCTGATTTCCTGAAGGCACCGGAGCATGTCATGGATTCCGGATCAACACCACGACGGAGGAGACGGGCAATGCCCCTCAACGACGACCGGCAGGGCCGACCGTGAGCGTAAACGAAGCCGTCGTCCGCGCCCTCGCCATCGGGCCGGGCTCCTCGCCAGCCGAGCACACGATCGACATCACCTCGGTGGGCAGGCGCAGCGGCATCCCGCGCCGCATCGAAGTCTGGTTCCACCGAGTCGACGGCCGCTGGTACATCACCGGCGTGCCAGGTCCCCGCGGCTGGCAAGCGAACCTGCGCGCCAATCCGCGGTTCAGGGTGCACCTCAAGCACGGGGTCACGGTCGACTTGCCCGCGACCGCGAGGCCGGTCGACGAGCAGACCAGGCGCCGGGTGATCACGGCCGTCCTCGACCTGCAGAACCGGCCACAAATCGCGGCGCGGGGCACGCCGCGCCAGGACCCAGGCAAATGGCTCGCGGGCAGCCCGCTGGTCGAGATCGTGTTCGACGACAAAGAACTGATGACCGCGGCCTCCGCGCGGCCTTGACAGCCGCCACGACTAGGAGTGGACATGACAACAGCCGACACCAATGTCATGGCGCGCGCCGGGACAGCCGGCCGCGCGCCGCTTGGCCGGGGCACATTCGGGGTGTGGGTGACATCCCAGGCGGCGTCGCCGGAGCTGGCCGTCGCGGTGGAGCGGCTGGGATACGGCGCGATCTGGCTGGGCAGCGCCGACGGCGACCTGCGCTTGGCCGAGAAACTGCTGGAAGCGACCAGCACGCTGACGGTGGCGACCGGGATCGTCAACATCTGGACCTACCCGCCCGGGCCGGTCGGCGCCGCATGGCACCGGGTCGAGCAGGCCCACCCGGGACGGCTCCTGCTCGGCATCGGCGTCGGCCACCGCGAAGTCACCGGCGCCTCCTATGCGCAGCCGTACCAAGCGCTGACCGGATACCTGGACACGCTCGACATGGTCGGCGTGCCCGCCTCGCGGCGGGTGCTGGCCGCGCTCGGCCCGCAGGTGCTGCGGCTGTCCGCGCAACGCAGCGCCGGAGCGCACCCGTACCTGGTCACTTCCGAATACATCCGCCGAGCCCGCGGAATCCTCGGCGACAGGCCGCTGCTGGCACCCGAGCAGAAAGTCGTGCTCGACCCCGACCCGGCCCGCGGACGCGCACTGGCCCGCCAGCAAGTGCTGCTCCACCTGAACCTGGCCAATTACGTGGCCAACCTGCGCCGGCTTGGCTACACCGATACCGACCTGGCCGCCCCAGGCAGCGACCGGCTCATTGACGACCTCATCCTCCACGGGACCGCCGACGAGGTCACCGCGAAGCTGCGCGAGCACCTTCAGGCCGGCGCCGACCACGTGCCGGTCCAGCTCCTCACCGGAAACGACGCCGACCCGCTTCCTGGACTTACCGTCCTAGCCGAACGCCTACTCAGCTGAGCCCGCCGACCGAAAGTCAGCCGCGATCGTCCGGTTCGCCTGGTGCCGCCGGGTGTTCGGCGCCGTTGAGCGTGAAAGGCGCGGTTGACTGCTGTTGCCGCCAGGCCCCGGGCGCGATGCCGTGGTGGCGGCGGAAGGCGGCCGCGAACGCGTAGGGCGAGCCGTATCCGACCGTGGTGGCGACGTTCGCGAGGCTGAGTTCGCCGGCGCGCAGGTGGTCGCGGGCGAGAGTCATCCGCCACTCCGTGAGGTACTGCAGCGGGGCTTGCCCGAGCGCGTCCCGGAAGACTCGCGCGAATGCGGCCCGGGACAGGCCGCTGATCGCCGCGAGCTCAGGCACTGTCCAGGAGTGACCGGCGTCTTCGTGGATGACCTCCAGCGCAGCGTGCAGGCGTGGGTCGCCGGACGCCCGGTACCAGCGGGGTGCGGTCGCGCTGCTGCGGAAGTCGCTGCGGAGGGCCATGACGAGTAGCACGTCGAGCAGGCGGTCGAGCACGGTCTGCTGGCCTGGCTCCACGTTCGTGAGCTCGCGGGACACCAGCACGATGACTTCGCGGAGCGGTTCGTCCACCGCGGTCGAGAGCGTCAGCACGCGCGGAAGGGCGTCCAGCAGCCCGCTGGCGACGTCACCCGAGAACTGGTAGGCACCGCACAGGAACACCGTCGCCCCACGGTCAGCGTCGGCTGCGGCCTGGCGGTACCGGGCCCGGAATTCGTCCGGCTCCAGGCAGCAGGCCCCTGGTTCGTGCGCGATGTGGTGAGCGGAGCCGCCGCGCACCAGGCTGATCTCCCCTGGCCGGAGCTCCACGGCACCGGCCGGGTCGTCGAGCCACAGCCACGCCTTGCCCCGGGTCACTGCATGCACCGCGAGCTGGATGGAGCCGCCTAGGCGCAGTCCCCACGGGGGCGTGACCACTGTGCGGGCGAAGACCGCCCCGGTGGCGCGCGCCCGCATGAGGTGGTCGTACAACAAGTCCACACGCCAAGACTGCGAGTAACACGTCCTGGAGTCAACGATCTGAGAGGATCAAACAATAACCTGAGCGTAATGCCCATTGATCCGCTCATCATGAGGGCTGAATGCTTAAAGCATGACCAGCACAACCCACGCAGCGCTCATCCTCGGCGGCAGCGGCCGGACAGGCTCACTTGTCGCCAGCCAGCTCGCCCGGCACGGTATCCCCGCCCGCACTGCGTCGCGTCACGGCAGCGACGTGTTCTTCGACTGGGACGACCCGGCCGCCTATCCGGATGCCCTCGCCAGGACGGACCGGGTCTACCTGGTCACCCCTGTGCTGCGTGTGCGGTACGCCGGTCAGGTCGCTGCCTTCCTGGACCAGGCCGAGGCTGCTGGCACGCGGCACGTCACTTTTCTCAGCACCTACAACGGCGACCGGGCGCCACGCGAAATCGACATCGCG
>JAWWPV010000090.1:0-4832 GCA_033854775.1 Trebonia sp. | reverse complement strand
CACGCCGCCCGGGCCGTAGCCCTCGTAGGTGATGTTCTCGTACTGCGCGCCGCCGGCCTCCTGGCCCGAGCCGCGCTTGACCGCGCGGTCGATGTTCTCGCTCGGCACCGAGGACTTCTTGGCCTTCTGGATAGCGTCGAAGAGCGTCGGATTGCCGGCCGGGTCGCCGCCACCAGTGCGGGCGGCCACCTCGACGTTCTTGATCAGCTTGGCGAACAGCTTGCCGCGCTTTGCGTCGACCACCGCCTTCTTGTGCTTGGTGGTGGCCCACTTGGAATGGCCGCTCATGACGTTCCCTTCACCATCTTGACGAACAGCTCGTGAATGCGCCGGTCCGGGGTCAGTTCCGGATGGAACGCGGTCGCGAGAAGCGGACCCTGCCGGACGGCGATGATCCTACCGTTATCCTCGCCGAGCACGGTGACTTCCTCGCCCGCCCGATCCACCCAGGGCGCGCGGATGAACACCGCGTGGAACGGCGCGCCGCTGCTTACCCCGCCGTCCAGCCGCAGGCTGACCGCGCGCTCGAAGGAGTCCACCTGACGGCCGAAGGCGTTGCGCCTGGCGGTCATGTCGATGCCGCCGAAGGTCTGCTGGCCCGCGACGCCGTCGTGCAGGCGGTCGGCGAGCATGATCAGCCCCGCGCACGAGCCGAAGGCGGGCAGGCCGTCGGCGATGAGCTTGCGGACCGGGTCGAGCAGGTCGAACGCGGTCGCCAGCTTCCACAGCGTCGTCGACTCACCGCCGGGGATGACCAGGCCGTCGACCGACTCGATTTCGCTGAGGCGGCGCACCGGCCTGGCGGTCGCGCCGGCCTCGTCGAGCGCGCGGACGTGCTCCCGCACGTCGCCCTGCAAAGCGAGTACCCCGATCACCGGCAAGTCCGATTCCTCCCTCGACCTCTGCTCTGCTAGCCCCGCGAGCCAAAGCGCGGGAGGGCGCGCGTCAGCGCCGCCGGAGTCAGAGGATTCAACCCTTTGTAACAAGGTATCGGAGGCGGATCTTCCCTGGGTATTACCAGCCGCGGGACGCGTAGTGCTGCTCGGCGGGCAGCGTGTCGATGTTGATGCCGACCATCGCCTCGCCGAGACCGCGGGAGACCTTCGCGATGACGTCGGGGTCGTCGTGGAACGTGGTCGCCTTGACGATCGCGGCGGCGCGCCTGGCCGGGTCACCCGACTTGAAGATGCCCGAGCCGACGAAGACGCCCTCCGCGCCGAGCTGCATCATCATCGCGGCGTCGGCGGGGGTCGCGATGCCGCCCGCGGTGAACAGCACGACCGGCAGCTTGCCCGCCTTGGCCACCTCGGCGACCAGGTCATACGGCGCCTGGAGTTCCTTGGCGGCGGTGAAGAGCTCCTCCGCTGGCAGGCTCGCGAGACGGCGAATGCCCTGGCTGAGCGAGCGCATGTGCCTGGTGGCCTCGATCACGTTGCCGGTGCCCGCCTCGCCCTTGGAGCGGATCATCGCGGCGCCCTCGCCGATCCGGCGCAGCGCCTCGCCGAGGTTGGTCGCGCCGCAGACGAACGGGACGGTGAACTTCCACTTGTCCACGTGGTGCGCCTCGTCGGCGGGGCTGAGCACCTCGGACTCGTCGATGTAGTCGACGCCGAGCGACTGGAGCACCTGGGCCTCGACAAAGTGGCCGATCCGGCACTTGGCCATGACCGGGATCGACACGGCGTTGATGATGCCGTCGACCATGTCCGGGTCGCTCATTCGGGCGATGCCGCCCTGCGCGCGGATGTCGGCGGGCACCCGCTCAAGCGCCATCACGGCGACCGCGCCGGCGTCCTCGGCGATCTTGGCCTGCTCGGGCGTCACCACGTCCATGATCACGCCGCCCTTGAGCATCTCGGCCATGCCGCGCTTGACGCGTGCGGTGCCGGTCTCTGGCCCAGTGCCTGCAAACGCAGTACCGGCGGCCTGAGAACTGGGCGTTACGTCAGCGGTGGACACGTCAAAACCTCCAGGGACGGGCATGCTCTTGGCTCTATGTTATGTCGTCCCAGGCGAGGGGCGGTTGCGCCGATTGGCTCTAACGTGGCCCTATTCGATGCCCTCGCCGGCCATGGCGTCGTCCATGTCGAAGAACTCCGGCTGCTTCGCGCTGCCGTACAGGTGCAGCACCTTGGCCAGCGGGCGGCGGCGCGCGTCGACCGCGCGGCCGGCGAGGTCGTTGTAGAACTTGCGGGCGATGAACACCTGCTGCGCGCCGGCCTCGACCTCGGCGACGAGCTCGGCGGCCCCGTCGTCGCCGATGAGCTCCTTGCGGAAGTCGGGGTCGCCAAGGGTAGCGCGCAGCGCGCGGGTCAGGTCGGACTCGGCCAGGTCACGCTCGGCCGGGCCGACCTGCCTGGCGCGGCGGACCGCGTCGGCGAGCAGCAGGGACGTCGCCGGGTCGAGCAGGCCGGAGGAGGCGAGCTCGGAGGCCGCCGCGGATCGCCTGAGCAGGGCCAGGTCGAGCGCGGTGCGGGCCGCCTCCACGCGGTTGTGCAGCCGGTCGAGGCGGCTCGCCCGCCAGGAGACGTAGAAGCTCCACAGGACGACGGCCAGCGCGGCCAGCGCGATGATCGTCCAGGTCATTGGGCGATGCCCACCGTGGTGCGGCCGAGGACGACCGTTTCGTACACGCTCAGCACGTTCCGCGCGACGGTCCCCCAGTCGTAGTCGGCTACCGCGTCGAGGGCGGCGACCGACAGCTCGGCGCGGCGGGCGGGATCATCGAGGAGCCGCGCCGTCACGCGGGCCAGGTCGCCGGCGTCGCCGGTGACGAACAGCTCGCCCGCCTGGCCGCCGCGCAGCACGTCGCGGAACGCCGGGATGTCGGACGCGACGATCGGCAGGCCGGCCGCCATCGCCTCGGCGGTGACGATGCCGAAGGACTCGCCGCCCGTGTTCGGTGAGCAGAAGACGTCGACGGAGTGCAGCACGCGCACCTTGTCCTCTTCTGACACCTCGCCGAGGAACACAGCGCTCGTCCGCAGCTCCGCGGGGAGCGAGCGCCGCTGCTCGTCGATGTCGCCGTGGCCGGCGATGAGCAGCCGCAGGCCGGGGCGGCCGGGCGCGAGCAGCTCGAAGGCGCGCAGCAGCACCGCGAGGCCCTTGCGCGGCTCGTCTATCCGGCCGAGGAAGCCGACCGCGCCGCCCTCGCCAGGCCACCCGTCCAGCGGGTCGGCGTGCAGGTAGCGGCGCGTGGCGACCCCGTTGGGGATCAGCACGGCGTCGCCGCCCAGGTGCTCGACGAACGTCGACCGGGCCGCCTCGGAGACCGCGATCCTGCCGTCGATCTTCTCAAGCGCGGAGCGGAGCACCGGCATGGTGGCGAGCAGTATCCGGGACTTGCGCATCGCGGTGTGCACGGTCGCCACGATCGGGCCTGAGGCCACCCAGCAGGCGAGCAGCGACAGCGACGGCACGGAGGGCTCGTGCACGTGCAGCACGTCGAAGGCGCCCTCCTTGAGCCAGCGGCGGACCCGGTGCGTCGACAGCGGGCCGAACGCGAGCCTGGCCACCGACCCGTTGTACGGGACCGGCATCGCCTTGCCGGCCGGGACCACGTAGGGCGGGAGCGGCCGGTCCTCATCGGCGGGGGCGATCACCGAGACCTCGTGGCCGAGGTCGATCAGCGCCTCGGCCAGGTCCCTGATGTGCTGCTGCACGCCGCCTGGCACGTCCCACGAGTACGGGCACGCGATGCCTATCCGCACGAGCGCGCCCCCTGGGGTGTCATGCGCCGGCCCCGTTCGCGGGCAGCGCGCCCGCGCGGGCGCGGCTGCGGGCCAGCCGCTCGGGGTCGAGGTCGTTGACGAAGAGCTTCTGCAGCATGTGCCAGTCTTCCGGGTGCTCGCGGATCGCCTGCTCGAAGACCGTGGCGAGAGCCTGGGTCATGGCGGCGGCCTTCTCCTTGCGGTTGCCTTCCGCAGGGACCGGGATCTCGTCGTAGACATGGGCGCCCCACTCGGTCTCGCCGACGAACGAGCAGGAGACCGGCATCAGCGCCGCGCCGGTCTGCACGGCGAGCATCGCCGGGCCGGCGGGGAACAGCGCCTTCTCGCCCAAGAAATCCACCTCGACGCCGGTGTCGGACAGGTCCCTGTCGGCGACGATGCAGACCAGCTTTCCCGCGCGCAGCCGCTGTGCCATCACTCCGAACGGGTGCGGGCCGCCTGTGGTCGGCAGCACCTCCATCCCGAGGCCGCGGCGGAACTCAAGGAACTTCTGGAACACCGACTCGGGCTTGAGCCGCTCGGCCACCGTGGTGAACGAGCCGGCGCCGACCAGGATCACCCAGCGGCCCGCCTGCTCGAAGTCGCCCATGTGCGGCAGCGCGTAGATGACGCCGCGGCCGTTCCTCATGTACTCCAGGGTCAGGTCGACGTTCTCCTGGTTGACGCGCATGCCGGCCTTGATGCGCTCGTCGGGGATGATCTGCAAGCGGAAGGTCTCCAGGTAATAGCGGGCGTAGGAGCGCATGACTTGACGCGACAGCGCCCGCAACTCCGCGCCGAATTCGTGGGGCGGAATGGAGGCAGCCGAATCCGTTCTGAGGACTCTTACCAGATTGCCCTCGAGGACCTGCACTCCGGGACCCTGGCGGCGCCAGGCGACGTCGCCGCCGAAGTTGAAGAGCGCGCGCGCCACCGGCTCGGGGAGGCGGCACACCAGGTTCCAGCCGGCGCTGAACGCCGCGCTGGTCAGGCGTTCCCTGAGCGTTTCCGTTTCCATCAGGCTTCCTCTGACTGCGCGGGGGCGGGCGGTGCCGTCGGGGACTGCCCGGCGGGGGACTCCGCCGCCGCGGACTGGGCCCCCGGGGACTGGGCCGCCGGGGA
>JAWWPV010000089.1:0-6914 GCA_033854775.1 Trebonia sp. | reverse complement strand
CATGGCCGCCATGGCGGCCTCGTGGTTGTCCGCGCGCCCGTTGGGCGGGCTGGCGGGCAGGGTGGGCAGGACTGACCTGGTGACCGCGGGGCCGATGGCGCCGAACCAGCGGGCGGTGGCGCCGTCGGTCAGCCGGACGCCGGCCATGCCGCCCGCCGGGCGGCCCTGCGGGCGGACCGAGTCGGCGGCGAACCGGAGCAGCTGGGCGTCGCTGGTGATGAAGACCAGCTCGGCGTCGTCGCCGGTCAGGTAGGCGGCGCCGATGACCCGGTCGTCGTCCTTGAGGGTGATCAGCTCGAACTCGTCGCGGTTCGCCGGGTAGTCGGGCTGAACGCGCTTGACGACGCCGGACGCGGTGCCGAGCACCACCCCGCTCGCGTCGCCACCGTCCAGGGACGCCAGGGCCAGGACGGTCTCGCCGTCGGCGAGGCCCGCCACGAACTCCGCGACGGGGTGGCCTGCGGACAGCGTGCCCGCCCCAGCCGACGTTGACGCGGGAATCTCGATGACGCTGACCCGGATCATCCGCCCCGCGCTGGTCACCGCGCCGATCGTGGCCCTGGCCGTGGTCGCCACGGAGCAGGCGACGAGGTCGGCCGCGCCGGTCCCCTTAGGGATACCGGTGGCCGGAGCGGCGAAGCCACGCACCCGTTCGGAATCACTATGACTTTCCAGCGGGATGCGGGACAGCAAGCCGGTCGCCGACAGCACCACAAGGCACGGGTCGTCGGTCACTTCTAGCGGGACGGCGGCGGTCACCGCCGCGCCCGCCTCCATCAGGACCGTGCGGCGCGGGGTGCCGAACTTCTTCGCCACGTCGGCCATCTCGCCGCTGACCAGGTCCTTGAGCTTGTCCTCGTGCTCGAGGATCTCGGTCAGCTCGGCGATCTCGGCGCGCAGCGTCTCCTGCTCCCGTTCGAGCTCAAGCTTGTCGAAGCGGGTCAGCCGGCGCAGCGGGGTGTCGAGGATGTACTGGGCCTGGATCTCGGTCAGGTCGAAGACCTGGCACAGGCGCTGCTTGGCCGCGGCGGAGTCGTCGCTGGTGCGGATGACCTGGATGACCTCGTCGATGTTGAGCAGCGCGATGAGGATGCCGTCGACTAGGTGCAGCCGGTCCTGGCGCTTCTTGCGGCGGAACTCGCTGCGCCGCCTGGTGACGTCGAGGCGGTGCTCGATGTAGATGCTGAGCAGTTCCCTGAGGCCGAGGGTCTGCGGCTGGCCGTCGACGAGGGCGACGTTGTTGATGCCGAACGTCTCCTCCATCGGCGTGAGCCGGTAGAGCTCGGCGAGGACACCCTCGGGGTTGAAGCCCGCCCGGACCTCGATGACCAGGTTCAGGCCGCGGTTGCGGTCGGTGAGGTCCTTGAGGTCGGAGATGCCGGTGATCTTCTTCGCCTGGACGAGGTCCTTGATCCGGGTGACGACCTTTTCCGGGCCGACGCCGTACGGGAGCTCGGTGACGACGATGCCGGTCTTGCGGGCGTTCAGCTGCTCGATCTTGGCGGTGGCCCGGGTCTTGAAGATCCCCCGGCCGGTCTCGTAGGCCTCGCGGACGCCGTCTAGGCCGACGATCTGGCCGCCGGTGGGCAGGTCCGGGCCAGGGACGTACTTCATGAGCTGCCCGAGGCTCGCGTCCGGGTGCTTGAGCAGGTAGCGGGCGGCGGCGATGACCTCGGTGAGGTTGTGCGGCGCCATGTTCGTCGCCATGCCGACCGCGATGCCCGCCGTGCCGTTGACCAGGAGGTTCGGGATGCCTGACGGCAAGACGTCCGGCTGCTGCTCGCTGCCGTCGTAGTTCGGGACGAAGTCGACGGTCTCCTCGTCGATGGCGGCGACCATGGCCATCGCGGCCTCGGTCAGCCGGCACTCGGTGTACCGGTAGGCGGCCGGGGCGTCGTCGCCGCCCAGGCTGCCGAAGTTGCCGTGGCCGTCGATCAGCGGGACGCGCATCGCCCAGGGCTGGGCCATCCGGACCAGGGCGTCGTAGATCGCGGAGTCGCCGTGCGGGTGCAGCCGGCCCATGACCGCGCCGACCACCTGGGCGCACTTGACGTGCGCGCGGTCCGGGCGCAGGCCCATCTCGTTCATCAGGTACAGGATTCGCCGCTGTACCGGCTTGAGGCCGTCGCGGGCGTCGGGGAGCGCGCGAGAGTAGATGACGCTGTACGCGTACTCCAGGTACGAGCCGCGCATCTCCTCCGTGACGTCGATGTCGACGATGTTCTCTTCGAAGTCTTCTGGAGGCGGCGCGGTGGTGCCGCGACGTGGTGGCATGCTGCGGATCCTCGGTGAGATTCTTAGGTGTCGATGCGGGACAGGTCGAGCTCGCTGGCGCCGGTGATGATGAAGTCGCGGCGCGGTGCGACCTCGGTGCCCATGAGCAGGTTGAACACGTCCGTGGCCGCCTTGGCGTCCTCGATCTTAATGCGGCGCAGGCTGCGGCGGCGCGGGTCCATGGTGGTCTCGGCCAGCTGGTTGGCGTCCATCTCGCCAAGGCCCTTGTACCGCTGGGGGTCCTTCCAGCGCTGGCCCTTGCGCTCAAGCTCAAGCAGCGTGCGCCGCAGCTCAGGGTCGGAATAGGTGTAGATGTGCTTGTCCTGGCCCTTGCGCGGGTTGGTCAGCTCGACCCGGTGCAGCGGCGGGACGGCGGCGAACACCCGGCCCGCATCCAGCATGGGACGCATGTAGCGGTGGAAGAGCGTGAGCAGCAGCGTGCGGATGTGGGCACCGTCCACGTCCGCGTCCGCCATGAAGATGACGCGCTGGTAGCGGGCCGAGTCCAGGTCGAACGTGGTACCCGAGCCGGCGCCGAGTACCTGGATGATCGCGGCGCACTCGGCGTTCTTCAGCATGTCGGCAAGCGACGACTTCTGCACGTTGAGGATCTTGCCGCGGATGGGCAGCAGGGCCTGGAACTCGGAGTCGCGGGCCATCTTGGCGGTGCCGAGGGCGGAGTCGCCCTCGACGATGAACAGCTCGCTGCGGTCGTCCGCCGAGCGGCAGTCGACCAGCTTCGCCGGCAGGGTCGAGCTGGCCAGGGCCGACTTGCGGCGCTGGTTCTCCCGGTGCTCGCGGGCCGCGATCCGGGTCTTGGCCGCGGCGACGATCTTGTCGAGGACGGCGCGGGCCTGCTGCTTCGCACCGCGCGGCGGGTTCTCGAAGTAGTCCTTGAGGCCAGCGCTGACCACCTGCTGGACGATCCTGGTCGCCGGCGGCGTGCCGAGGACCTCCTTGGTCTGGCCCTCGAACTGCGGCTCGGGCAGCCGCACGGAGACGACCGCGGTCAGGCCCTCGAGGATGTCGTCCTTGGTTACCTTCTCGTCGCCGTTCTTCAGCAAGCGGGCGGCCCGCAACTGGTCGTTGATCGTGTTGCCGAGGGCCTTGTCGAAGCCGGTGACGTGCGTGCCGTGGTGCGGGGTGGCGATCACGTTCACGAAGCTCCGGGTGATCGTGTCGTACCCGGTCCCCCACTGGAGCGCCACGTCGACCTCGAGCCTGCGCTCGACCTCGGTCGGCGTCATGTGGCCGCGGTCGTCGAGCACCGGGATGGTCTCCGTGAACGTGCCGTCGCCGATGAGCCTGATGACCTCGGTGATCTTCTCGCTGGTGGCCAGGTGCTCGCAGAACTCGCCGATGCCGCCGTCGAAGCGGTACTCGACTTCCCTTGGCTCTTCCGCTGTCTCGTCGCGGACGGCGATCGCCAGGCCAGGGACCAGGTAGGCGGTCTGCCTGGCGCGCTCGACCAGGCCGTCGTAGGAGAACGTGGCGTCCTTGAGGAACACCTGGCGGTCGGGCCAGAACCTGATCCTGGTGCCCGTCCTGGTCTTCGGCACCTTGGCGATCTGCCGCAGGCCTGACCTCCTGGTGAAGTCGGCACCCGGGCCCTCGCCGGTGAACTCGCCCGTGACGCCGCGGCGGAAGCTCGTCGCCCAGGTCTGGCCGTCCCTGTCGACCTCGATGTCAAGGCGCGCGGACAGCGCGTTCACGACGGACGCGCCGACGCCGTGCAGGCCGCCCGAGGCCGTGTAGGAGCCGCCGCCGAACTTGCCGCCCGCGTGCAGCCGGGTCATGACAAGCTCGACGCCGGAGAGCTTGGTCTTCCGCTCGTTGTCCACCGGGATGCCCCGGCCGTTGTCGCTTACCTCGGCGGAGCCGTCGGCGTGCAGGATCACCTCGACGCGCGTGCAGTAGCCGCCAAGGGCCTCGTCGACCGAGTTGTCGAAGATCTCCCAGAGGCAGTGCTGCAGGCCCCGGCCGTCGGTCGAGCCGATGTACATGCCCGGGCGCTTGCGGACCGCGTCAAGGCCCTCGAGGACCGACAGGTGCTTCGCGCTGTAGGAGTCGGTTGCATCGGCCACTGGCTGGGCCTCCCGGCGTGCGGTGTCCTGACGCGCCCTCGGCTGTGTCTTCTGGTTCTGGGCCTTCGGGTCGGCTGCCTGCGGGGTCGGGGCCTTCGGGTCCGTCGTCGCCCGGACGGTTTCGGTAAGCGGTGGCACGGGCGGCGGCTCTCCTCTCGAATGTTTATGCGGCAAGCAGGGGCTGCCACATTCGAAGGGTAGCGTCCCCCACCGACTGCCGGGGCGGCACCACGCCGGTTTGCCCGTCTTTCTGGCCCCGCCGCTGCGGCTCGATTGCACCAGCGGCCCCGCTTGAGGCGGTCGAAAGTGCGAACGAGCCGGGAGGTGACTACCCGACATAAGCCCATGTAAGCGGACTGTAAGGGCCGGATACTTGCGGTCAAAAGTGTCATGACGCCCGTCAGGGGGTATACATCTCGTGAACCGCACGGGTACCTCACCGGTGACTGCCCGCACGGTGGTGTGGTCACCGGCGAACGCGCTGGCTTGCAAAGGCTTGCCACGCGACAGTGCGGTTTTCGCTTGTGGCGTACACCCCCCGACGTAGGGAAGGGTGACGGCGGGGTATGTGTTGTGCTGTGCTGTAAGGCAGTTGTCCCCCCGTCGGGACGGGTCCCCCCCAAAGGGTCGGCCCGCTGGGAGGGCAAGTGTCCGGACACATAGCAGCAGACCGGAGCCAGCCGGACGCAGTAGCCGGAGGCATGAGACGAGGAAGGCGACGTGACCGGAGCTATCGCCCCCACCAAGCCGCTGACCGCACTCGATCTGTGCGATCGGTGCGGCGCGCAAGCATACGTCCGCGTCCTACTCCCCAACTCGGGTGAGTTGCTCTTCTGCGCTCACCACAGTAGAGAGCACCTGCCGGCGCTGAAGAAGGTGGCTATCGACATCCAGGACGAGACCCAGCGCCTCGCCAAGTCGGAAAGCAAGTCGGAGAACTAACTCTCCGCTCGCCAGGTCCCCCGAGAGAAAACGGACGGGAACTGAGTCACCCCGCAGCTTTGGTTCACGCGGGGCGGGCCTGATACGGTCGCGGTTTTGCGATCAGGCCCGCCCCGCGTGAACATCGGGGGGTCGGCCCCCGGGGGACAACAGCTGGAACAGGATGTGGTCCTGCCATCTCCCGGCGATCCGGAGGTAGGCCTCTGAGATCGCGAACGGCCGGAAGCCGTTGCGCGCGAGCACCCGCTGCGACGGCGTGTTGTGCAGCAGGGTCGCCGCCTCGAGCCGGTGCAGGCTGAGCTCGTCGAAGCCGATGCCGATGACGTCCGCCAGCGCGGCGGTGGCGAGGCCCTGCCCGATATGAGACTCGCTGACCCAGTAGCCCACGCTCGCGCCCTGGAACGCGCCGCGGATGATGCTGTTCAGGTTGATGCGCCCGCAGACCGCGCCGTCAGCGTCGAGGATCACCAGCGGGAGCATCCCGCCCCGGTCAAGTTCCGCCAGGTCGCGCGTCACGACCTGACGCTGCCCGTCCGCGGTGAAGTACTGGTCGCTCTGCCGCGGCGACCACGGGGCGAGGTAGTCGCGGTTCGCCGTGAGCAGGCGCGCAAGGGGTGCCGCGTCGCCGGGCGAGATCACCCGTGTCACCGCCGTCGCGCGCGTTCTCCAGTCCATCAACCATTCCGTTCCGCCCAGAAGACAGAGGCCCCGCGTAGCTAACGCTACGCGGGGCCTCAGCCTTTTCTTAGATTCTTAGTCCAGGTAGTCGCGGAGGACCTGCGACCTGGAGGGGTGGCGGAGCTTGGACATCGTCTTCGACTCGATCTGGCGAATCCGCTCGCGGGTGACGCCGTAGACCTTGCCGATTTCGTCCAGGGTCTTTGGCTGGCCGTCGGTGAGGCCGAACCGCATGCTCACAACGCCGGCCTCGCGCTCGGAGAGCGTGTCGAGTACCGAGTGGAGCTGCTCCTGGAGCAGGGTGAACGAGACCGCCTCGCCGGGCTGGATCGCCTCGGAGTCCTCGATCAGGTCGCCGAACTCGCTGTCGCCGTCCTCGCCGAGCGGTGTGTGCAGCGAAATCGGCTCGCGGCCGTACTTCTGCACCTCGACGACCTTCTCCGGGGTCATGTCGAGCTCGACGGCCAGTTCCTCAGGGGTCGGCTCGCGGCCTAGGTCCTGAAGCATCTGGCGCTGGACGCGGGCCAGCTTGTTGATGACCTCGACCATGTGCACCGGGATGCGGATGGTGCGGGCCTGGTCGGCCATCGCGCGGGTGATGGCCTGCCTGATCCACCAGGTGGCATACGTGGAGAACTTGTAGCCCTTGGTGTAATCGAACTTCTCGACGGCGCGGATCAGGCCGAGGTTGCCTTCCTGGATCAGGTCAAGGAAGAGCATCCCGCGTCCCGTGTACCGCTTGGCCAGGGAGACGACCAGCCGGAGGTTGGCCTCGAGCAGGTGGTTCTTGGCCCGGCGGCCGTCCTCGGCGATCCATTCCAGGTCGATGCGCTGGTCCGGGTTCATCCGCTCGGACTCGGCGAGCTTCTCCTCGGCGAACAGGCCGGCCTCGATCCGCTTGGCGAGCTCGACCTCCTGCTCGGCGTTGAGCAGCGG
>JAWWPV010000088.1:0-11554 GCA_033854775.1 Trebonia sp. | reverse complement strand
CTGGACCTGCTGCGGGAAGCGGCCCCGGCCTGGGTGGGTGCCCTTCGCCCCGGGGGCGCGCTCGGCATCTCCTGGAACACGCTCGTCGCCCGGCGCGAGGATGCCGCGGCCGCCCTCGCCGCCGCGGGCCTTGAGGTTCTCGACTCCGCCGCGTACCGCGCCTTCCGGCACCGCGTCGACCAGGCCATCACGCGCGACATCATGATCGCCCGCAAGCCCGGCGTGCCCCTGCCCGTGGAGCCTTGACATGATCTCACCGGCGACCTACTGTCCCGGTGAGTTAGCGCTCACATTCTCTTCCTCTGCCTGAGTGACAAGCGGACCATGGTCTCGATGCTGAGAGGTGAGTCATGCATGTTAGCGATATCAGTCGAAGGCTAATCCTGGTAGTGAGTGCCGCGCTGCTTGTCATGGGCGGGCTTGCCGGGTCAGCGATCGCGGGCGGGTTCTCCACCGGGGCAGCGGCCACCGGGCCTGGCGCGGTTTCCCCGCGGCCGTGTGACATCTACGCGGCCGGCGCCACCCCGTGCGTGGCTGCCTACAGCACGGTTCGCGCGATGTACAGCGGTTACCGCGGGCCGCTGTACCGGGTCACGCGCGCCTCCGGCGGCACGAGTACCGACATCGGGGTGCAGTGGCCAGGCGGCTACGCCGACGCGGCCAGGCAAGACGCGTTCTGCGCCGGGACCGTGTGCACCATCACCCGGCTGTATGACCAGAGCCCCGAGCACAACGACCTCGGCATCGAGCCGATCGGCGGCAACGGCTCGGCTGACGTCGGCGCGATCGCCAACGCGCTGCCGGTGGTCGTCGACGGCCACCAGGTCTACGGCGTGTCCGTCCAGGCTGGGGTCGGCTACCGCAACGACGTGACACGCGGCGTACCGGCCGGCTCCCAGCCGCAGGGCGCGTACATGGTGACGAGCGGGCAGCACACGGACCCCGTGTGCTGCTTTGACTTCGGTAACGCCGAGACGTCCAACACCGACACGGGCAACGGGCACATGGACGCGGTGTACTTCGGCAACCTGTGCTGGTTCGGGTCCTGTGCCGGGACCGGCCCGTGGGTCGAGGCGGACATGGAAAACGGGCTGTTCTCCGGCGGCAACGGCGCGGACCCCGGCAACCAGGGCAACGACTCGCCGTTCGTGACCGCGATGCTGAAAAACAACGGTAAGACCACGTACGCGCTCAAGGACGGTAACGCCGCCTCCGGCGGGCTGACAACCGAGTACGCGGGTCCCTTGCCGGATACCGGCGGCTACACGCCGATGCACCAGGAGGGGTCGGTCCTGCTCGGTACCGGCGGTGACGACAGCAACGGCTCGGACGGCTCGTTCTTCGAGGGGGCCATCACCGCCGGCTACCCGTCCACCGCGACCGATGACGCGATCCAGGCGGCAATCGTGGCGGCCGGGTACCGTCAGGTGCCGTCCTCCTTCCCGGCCACCGGGACCCCGTACACGATCACCAACGTCAACAGTGGCAAGGCGGTCCAGCCCGACAACTGCGCGACCGCCAACGGCACCGGGATGGAACTGTGGACCGCCGGGGCGGCCGGCTGCCAGAAGTGGACGTTCACCAGCGCGGGCAACGGCCATTACGTCATCACCAACGTCAGCAGCGGCACTGTCCTGGACTCGGTGAACTGCGGGATCCTCGACGGCACCCTGACCGACCTGTGGACCTCGCTCGGCAACTCCTGCCAGGACTGGGACGTCACCCCGGCCGGCGGTCACTACACGATCAGCAACGTCGGCAACGGCATGGTCCTCGACGCGCTGGACTGCGAGACCGCGAACGGCACCGTCGTCCGCCAGTGGGCCCAGCTCGACAACACCTGCCAGCAGTGGAACCTCACGCCCTGACTCGCGACGGCGCATTAAGCCGGCAACCAGTGGCGGGGCAGCCGCGTCCTAGGGTGTAACGTTCAGTTCTCTAGCGCTGGTGGGCCCATGACTTCGCTGATGCGTTCCCTGCTTACCGTGACGGCCTGCGCCGCCGCCCTGACCGTGCTGGTGACCGCCTGCGGAGGGGCGAGCACAACCGCGGTTGGCACGGCCCTGTCGTCGACTGGAGTGGCCGTGAACGCCGCACCGGCCAGCCAGGCCCCGGCTCAGGCGTCGGCCCGGGTGGTCTACCTCGCCGAAGGCGGGTCGGTCGGCGGGACGACCGTGCACGCCCCCGCCTGCGCGGCGGGGTGCCAGCTGTCCGGCGACGCCACGACGTCGCTGTGGGACATGACCTGGCCGGCGTGGAACTCCGCCGTCGCGGTCGGCACGGGAACCGAGAAGCTGGACGACTGCACGCCGGACTGCGCGGCGGGCACGCTGCACTCTGTCCGGGTGACGGTGACGCTCAGCAGGCCGGTCATGGTCTGCGTCGCGGGCACGGGCAGGTGGTTCTGGACCCGCGCGTCCTTCACCTGGCCGGACGGCCTCCCCGCGGCCTTCGCCGGCGGCAACGCGCCGCTCAACCCGTTCGACTACCCCGGCATCGCGGCGCGGGCCGCGAAGTCCTGCCCGTAACTCCGCCCGGCTGGCCGTCGGCCCTGATCAGCCGTCCGGCGGGGACGAGCCTGCTCAGCCCGGAGCCTCGCCGCGCAGGAACTGGATGTAGCGCCCGGCCGAGGCCTCCAGGGCCGCCCGGGCCCCGGAGCGGACAGTCGGGGCCCATCCGCCGTAGATCCGGTCGAACGGGTCGGCCTGGACCGCCACGAGGATGCCGCGGACCGACGACTCTGGCAGCGGCAGCCGGTTCGGTGCGCTCCAGACGAAGGTCAGCCGGTCCTCACCCGGGGTCACCATGATCGTGTCCCCGGTGAGCAGGGCTCCGCTGCCGTCCGCGCCGGACGCCCAGTGCGCGACCGCGCTGCCGGGGAAGTGGCCACCGCACTGGATCAGGGTTACCCCTGGCAGCACAGGAAGCCGGGTGTGCCAGGTGCGGATGGCCGGGTGGGGCCTGGTCACCCAGGCGGCGTCGGCCTCCGGCACCCACACGTCGGCGCCGAAGGCCTGGCCCCACTCGGCCATCGCACCGTAGAAGTGCGGATGGCTCGCGGTCACGGCGCGGAGGCCCCCGAGTTGCCTGACCCGCTCGACCGCCTCGTCGTCGAGGTAGCCGGGCGGGTCCCACAGCAGGTTGCCGTCGCTGGTGGTGATGATCAGCCCGCGCTGCCCGATGCCGACGACCGGGGTCACACCCAGCCCGAACAGGCCGGGTTCCTCCTCCCAGATGTCGCAGTGCCGCCCGTCGCCTGCCAGCTCCGTCGGCGTTGTCCAGCGCTGCCCGGACGGCGGGACCCACTGCCGTTCGTCGGCGCAGATCACGCAGGACGCCGGCGGGTCGCCGGAATCTGGGTAATGGTTACCGCAGGTCGCGCAGATCCAGGTTGGCACCATGCCTCCTAAGGCATCTCGGCCGGCTAAGGCATCTCGGCCGGCCAGAAGCCGGAACCCGCAGCGCCTAGGCTCCCCCGGCGTCCGGCATGAGCAGCTCCGTGTTGTGATAGGTGGCCCGGATGGCCAGCTCGGGGCTGTAGCGGGCGATGATCTGGCGCACGCGCCTGGTCGCGATCGGGCCGAGCAGGTCGTAGCAGGCGATGAACAGCTCCCTGGCGGTGCCGCGGGGCCAGGCCGCGGGCAGCAGCTCGTCGGGGAGGTCGGGGTCAAGGGCGGGGAAGGCGCGCCACTCGTTCATCACCCGTGTGCGGGCGACCAGGGCGTCGGCGATGCTGATCTTGCCCGCCTCGGTCTCGTCGCGCAGCAGGCCGGCGAACGTGTTGAACTCGTCGTACCGCTCCCGCAGCCCGCTCAGGTCCCAGGCCCGCGCCGGGATGTCGGGCGCGGCGGCGGCCCCGATCGGCTCGCCGCCTGGCAGCGGCAGCGCCGTGGCGCGGAATGCGGTGGCGGTGGTGATGCCGAGCTCGTTCAGCCGGCCGATGACCTCGCCCGCGTGGTCCCGCGGCGAGACCCACAGCCCGTCGTAGAGCGGGGCGAAGCCCAGCCAGCGCAGCGCCTTGCGCAGCTCGTCGCGGGCCGAGCGGTGCTCCTCGGGAATCGAGAACGCGACCAGGGACCACATGCCGTCCCACGGCGACGGGCGCCCGCCGAAAGAGAAGATACGGCGGGCGCCGTCGTCGAGGACGTCCGCGGCGCGGGCGGACAGCTGGACGTAGGTCCGCCGCCCGTTCCGCAAGGTCACCAGCAGCCCGTTGCGGGTCAGCCGGGACAACGCGGCGCGGGCGGCCGAGTCGCTGACGCCGAACTCGGCGAGCAGCGCCACGATGGCGGCCGACGGCAGCGGCTCGGTCCGCTGCCACCAGTAGTCGCCGAGCAGCGTGAGCAGCAGCCGGGGCGGTCGCTGGGCGACCGCTCCGGGTGAGGTCCACGGCTGGGAGACGCCATCGTCTTCGAGCGGATCTAGAAAGGTAGTCAGGCTGCTCACAGTGGTGCCCACAGAGAAGAGGATAACTTTGGCGGGTCAATACCCAGGAAACGGAAGCAGTTACCCCACAGGACGTCGTCCAGGTCTGCCTCCGAAAGTCCCATCGAACGCAGCGTTCGCGCGATGGGCTGCTCGCGGGTCATCGCGGGGTAGTCCGAGCCGACGAGCAGCCGGTCGGTGCCGAGCATGTCGGCCAGGTACCTGATCGCGCGCCGGTCGAACACGAGGGAGTCGTAATAGAACCGCCGGGCGAGCTCGATCGGGCCGTGCTCGGCGAACCACGGGGCGGCCTCAGGGCGCTCCGGCTCCGGCAGCGGCGGCTCCTCGTTCCAGGTCCTGCCCCAGAACCACTGGGCGCGGGTCAGGATCAGCGGGAACCCGCCGCCGGCGTGGCTGAAGGAGATCTTCAGGTTCGGGTACTTCTCCGCGACCCCGCCGGCGATGATGGACGCCGCGCCGAGTGACGCCTCGGCGCCGACGCCGAACGTCGCGGTGGCGGGACCGGGCACCCGGTCGGACGGCACCGGCATGCCGTGGATGAACACGGCGGTGCCCAGGCGCTCGGCCTCCGCCCAGAAGCCGTCGAGCTGGGGGTCGTGCAGCGACACCCCGTTGATGTTCGAGGCGATCTCGACGCCCGCCAGGCCGAGCTTGGCGATCTCGGTCAGCTCGGCGGTGCCCAGGTCGGGGTCCTGGAGCGGGATCGTGCCGAGCCCGTAGAACTTCGCCGGGTGGGCGGCGACCAGGCCCGCGATGTACTCGTTGGTTACCCGGCACAGGTCACGGCCGAGAGGGCCGGGGACACGGTAGTTGAGCAGCGCGGGGAACGGGGAGAGGAGCTCGGCGTCCAGGCCGGAGGCGGCGGAGGCCTCCAGGCGCTTTTCCGCGTCGAACCAGATGCGCTTGGCGGGGAACCGCATCGGCCCGTTGACGAGCAGCTTGGTGTCCGCGTCCGGGCCGTCCTCGAGGGACGGCCACGCCGCGGGGTCGCACCCGGCCGGGGCGGGCCCGAAGTCACCGGGGAAGATGTGCGCGTGGGTGTCAATGATAGGCATTTGACGGAAAAGTTCCTTTCGCCGTGAGGCTCACAGGCCCGGCATGACCGCGACGTGGATGCCGTCCTCGCCGGGGACCTCGCCCGCGAGGAGCTTGATGGCGTGCTCCACGTTGTCCAGGCCGTACTTGTGCGTCTGCATCTTCTCGAGCGGGAACTTGCCTGACTCGATCAGCTTGATGGCGTCGGTGTAGCCGTTGGCGTCCACGGAGAACGCGCCCTTCACCGTGATCGCCTTGTTGATCAGCATGTCGGTGGTGATCGGGATCTCCTTGTGGCCCTTCAGCCCGGCCAGCACGATGGTGCCGCCCCAGCGGACCGCGTTGATCGCGTCGCGGATCGGCTGCTGCGCCATCGGGGTCAGGTCGAGGACCACATCAACGCCGTCGCCGCCGGTCAGCTCTTTAACCCGCTCGACCGTGTCCTCTTCCTCGACGTTGATCGCGACATCGGCTCCGAAGTCGCGAGCCAGCTCAAGCTTCTTGGCATCGCGGGTCAGGCCGGTCGCGATGATGAGCCCCGCGCCCACGTACCTGGAGGCGAGGATGGCGGCGAGCCCGCGCTGCCCCGCGCCGAGGACGAGCACGGACGAGCCCAGGTGCACGCCGCCGTACTCAAGCGCCCAGCGCACCCCCGCGCCCAGCGGGTTGTACATGACGGCGATCTCGGCCGGGATGTCGGCGCGCATCGGGTGCACGATGGAGTTCGGGTGCAGCTGGATGTACTCGGCGTAGCCGCCGGTCAGCAAGTTGGCGCGCTCAGGCGGGTTGCCTCCGCCGTGGCTGCCGATACGGTTCCGGCAGTTCATGTACCGTCCGGCCAGGCAGCGGTCGCAGGAACGGCAAGGAATGAGGATCTCCACCGCGACGCGGTCACCGGCGGACACGCCCCACCGGCGGGAGGTCGACTCGGAGATTTCCTCGATGATCCCCAGGGACTCGTGGCCGGGGATCATCGGCAGCCCGCGGGTGCCCATCGCCCCCTTGTACTGCTCGACGTCAGACCCGCATATGCCGCAGGCCTCGACGCGCAGCAGCGCGCCGTCGTCGGGGCCGATCACCGGCCGGGGGAACTCCCGCATCTCCATCTGCCGTGGTCCCGTCTGGACCACGGCCCGCACCATGTCAGCCATACACGTCCGATCTGCGTCGCCTGCCTCTGCGCACCGGGCCGCGCCCGCGAGCGTTGGGGCTCGGCAACAGTGCCTGACCGGGTGATTTGTCGCTGGTCATAACCGCTTCTCCCGGCACACGGATGACGATATATGACACTTGGCGCGACGGGAAGCGCGTGATATGAAATCTAATATCCGGACAGCCGTGCACGCCCTTGTCATGGGTGCGGCCACAATCGTCGCTGACCAGAAACAAGGCAAGACCCAACGTCGGAGGCGCTATATGAAGACCCGTGCCGCGGTGCTGCGCAAGGGGGGTACCCCCTGGGAGATCACGGAGCTTGAACTAGACCCGCCGAAGGCGAACGAGGTGCTCATCCAGATGGAGGCGGCCGGGCTGTGCCACTCCGACGAGCACATCCGGGCACGGGGCACGGCACGGCTCCCGCTGGTCGGCGGGCACGAGGGGGCAGGCATCGTGACCGAGGTCGGCCCGGGCGTCACCCGCGTCAAGGTCGGGGACCGGGTCTCCTGCTCCTACATTCCGGTCTGCGGCAAGTGCCGTTACTGCTCCACCGGCAAGCAGAACCTCTGCGACGCCGGCCTTTACGCGGGCGTCGGCTGCCTGCCCGACAAGACGTTCCGGTTCCACCAGAACGGGGAGGACTTCGGCGGCATGTGCGTGGTCGGCAGCTTCGCCGAGTACGCGGTCCTGTCCGAGTGGTCCTGCGTGAAGATCGAGGACTACGTCCCGATGGAGCTCGCCGCCCTGGTGAGCTGCGGCGTCACCACCGGCTTCTGCTCGGCCGTCTACGCCGGCGACGTGCGCGTCGGCGACGTCGCGGTCGTCTTCGGCACCGGCGGGGTCGGCATGAACGCCGTCCAGGGCGCCAGGTACGCCGGGGCGAAGTTCGTCTTCGCGATCGACCCGAACCCCTGGAAGCAGGAGCAGGCACTCGACTTCGGCGCCACGCACGCGTTCGGCGACCCGGTCAAGGCCAAGGAAGTGCTCATCGACCTCACCCGCGGCCAGCTCGCGGACAAGGTGATCTGCACCGTCGGCGAGATGAACAACGACGTGATCAAGGCCGCCGTCGACATGACCGGCAAGGCAGGCACGGTCGTCATCACCGGCGTCGGCTACTACGACATGGTGCTCCCAGGCGGGATTCTTATCGGCTACCACAGAAAAATGCAGGGTTCATTGTTCGGTGGCGCCAACCCGCTCTACGACATCCCGATGATCCTTAGCCTGTGGCACGAGGGTCGCATCAAGCTCTCGGAACTCATTACCAAGAAATACAGCCTGGAAGAAATTAACGAGGGATACCAAGACCTTATGGATGGTAAGAACATCCGCGGCGTCCTGGTGCACAAGCACTGAGATATCAGCGGACGTTAGCAGGTGCCCGCGGGCCAAAGGGGTCAAGCACCCGGCGGTGAGCGGGCAGAAAACTGAAGGCAAGGAGTACTCATGCCGAACGCGATCCTGGACCCCACGGGGCCAATCTCGGCCAGCACTGGCACGACCGGCGCCGCCAAGCCGGCGGCACCCCGGGCCCCCCGTCTCGCCAGCCTTGATGGCAAGAGGGTCGGCCTGCTCATCAACACCAAGCAGAACGCCCGCCCGTTCCTCGACGAGGTCGGCCGCCTGCTCGAGGACCAGTACGGCGTCACCCTCACCAAGCGGACCAAGGTCAACTTCGCCGTGCCCGAGCCAGAGAACGTCATCAAGGAACTGGCCGCGGAGAACGACGTGATCATCACCGGCGTGGGCGACTGCGGCTCGTGCTCGGCGGCCGCCACCGCCGACGGCGTGGTCCTCGAGGCGGCCGGCGTGCCGGTCGCGGCGATCATCACCGACTCGTTCATCCCCACCGCCGACGCGATGGCCGCGCTGCGCGGCGCGCCTGGCTACAAGTACGCGACCACCGCGCACCCGGTGGCCGTGCTCACCGAGGACAAGGTCAAGGAGCGCGCGGCGCAGGTGCTCGACGACGTGGTCGCGCTGCTCATCGAGCCTGGGAAGACAGCGTCCGACACGAAAGACGAGGCATGACGGCAGCTAACAAGGAAGGGGCCGCCGCAGTCGCGACCGACCCCGGCACTGGCCCCGACCCCGACGAGGCACAGCGCGCCATCGAGTTCTGCTACGAGCAGGGCTGGTCCGACGGGCTCCCGCTGGTCCCGGTGTCCCAGCCGCTCCTCGACGCGTTCCTCGCCACCACGGGTAAGGACCCCGACGAGATCATCGGGGCCCTGGAGCAGGTCGGCCGGGACGTCAACGTGCACACCGCGGCGATCAACGCGGCCATGGCCGGCTGCAAGCCGGAGTACTTCCCCGTGGTCCTCGCCGCGTTCGAGGCGCTCATGCGCGAGCGCGCCGCCCGCGGCGGCGGCTTCCAGTCCACCAGCGGGCCGTCACCGCTGATCGTGGTCAACGGCCCGATCAGGAAGGAACTGGGCTTCAACACCGCCGGCGGCGCGTTCGGCCCCGGGTTCCGGCCGAACGCCACGATCCCGCGCGCGGTCGGCCTCATCGTCCGCAACGCCTTCGGCATCCACCCGCACGTCCTCGAGCAGGCCACCCAGGGCCTGCCCGGCCGCTGGCAGGTCTGCGTCGCGGAGAACGAGGAAGAGTCGCCCTGGGAGCCGTTCGCCGAGAACGGCGGGGTGGCCGGCGGCGTCTCCGCGGTCTCCGCGACGCTGACCCGCACCATGGAGTTCGTCGATAACCGGCACACCCCCAATCACGAGGACGTGCTGCGCGACATCGAGGACACCGTCAACCGGATGGGGTCGCTGATCTTCCCGCAGACCTCCGTCGCGCTGGTGCTCTGCCCCGAGCACGCCCAGATGTTCGCCGCCGCCGGCCTGTCCAAGGCCGACGTGCAGAACTGGATGATCGAGAAGTGCGGCCACACCGGGCGCGAGTTCAAGCTGGCCGGCAAGGAGAACGTCCCGCGCAAGCCGGACGGCACCTTCGCCACCGACGAGGAATTCCACCGCATCCTGGCCGGCCCGCGGCAGGTCCCGGTCATCGTCGCCGGCGCGAAGAACGCCGCCATCTCCATGGTCGTGCGGATCTTCGGCGAATGGTCAGGCAGCGCCGTCCCCGTAGGAGAGAAGAAATGAGCTATACCGAGCGCATGGCGGACATCGCCACCATGCTGGCGGCCGACGGCTACAACCTGGCGGTCGAGGAGAGCGGGCCACGTGTCGCGCTCACCGTCTCCCCGGGCCCGGACGCCTGCGAGGACTGCCTGGTGCCCAAGGACGTGTTCCGGGGTATCGCGTCGAACCAGCTCGGCATCGAGGGTGACCTGATCGACATCACGTATCCGGTGGACCTCCCCGGCTACTCGGGCGGGTCACATTGACCACGCGAGTCGCGCTCATCACCGGCTGCGGCAAGCGGGACGGCATGGGCAGGGCCATCGCCCTGAACCTCGCCGCCTCCGGGGTCGCCGTGGTTGTTACCGACAAGCAGGCCACCGGCGTGCTCAACCGCCGCCAGGAGGTCGTCGGGACACGCGAGGACGGCTGGGGCGGGGTCGACTCGCTCGTCGAGGAGATCACTAACCTCGGCGGGACCGCGCTGGCGCAGCTCGGCGACATCTCGGTCGCCGAGGACGCGGCGCGGATGGTCGGCACGGCCGCCGCCTGGCGGGGGAGGCTCGACATCCTGGTGAACGGCGCGGGCGCCCCGCAGGGCCTCGACCGCCAGGACATCGAGGCCGTCCCGATCGAGGTCTTCGACTTCGTGATCGCCGTCAACCTGCGCGGCACCTACCTCATGGCGAAGTTCGCGGTGCCGCACATGCGGGCCCAGCGGTGGGGGAGGATCGTCAACATCTCCTCCCAGGCCGGCCAGGTCTCCGCGGCCATGTCCACGGCCTACTCGGCGTCCAAGGCAGGCGTGCTCGGCTTCACCCGCGCGCTGTCCGCCGACGTCGCCCCCTGGGGCATCACCTGCAACGCGATCTCGCCCGGCATGGTCGCGACCTCGCGGGCGCTGCTGTCCCTCGACCCCGACATCGACGTCGACGCCGAGATCAAGCGGCGCGGCTCGATGCTGGCTGTCGGCCGCTCCGGCTACCCCGACGACATCGCGGCCGCGGTCGCCTACCTGGCCTCCGACGGTGCCGGCTACATGACCGGCCAGACCCTGGTCCTGGACGGCGGCGGCTCCGGCTCGATGTTCGCCAAGAAGCCCCCCGAGGCTTCGAAACCGTAGAACCTACCCGACGACCAGCGAGGCCTGGCCGGGGCCGGGCGGGATGACCTTCACGGCCAGCCGGGTGGCACCTGGCTGCCAGGACGCTAGCTGGGTCTTGGTCGTGAAGATGAACTCGGCGACCAGGCTGTCGCTGTCGGCCGGCCAGCCGAAGCCCACGAGGGCGTCGCTGCTGACGAAGGTTCCCGGCACGGCCGTCAGGCGCCCGGTGGTCACGGACGCGACCTCGAGCTGCATGGAAAGCGCGCCGTCATCTCCGGTGCTGCCGAGGCTCTGCTGGAGCGCGAGGAAACCACCGCTTGGACTGAACGCGCCGCTCGCCGCGGAACTCGCCTTGGGCAGCTCGATCACGGTCTGCCTGCCTGTCGCCAGGTCAAGGACCTGGACCCGGCACTGCGGCGCGCACCCCGGCGCCCAGGCGATCTCGGTCGGGGTCGCCGCGATCACGTTGTCAAACGTGCGGCTGGCGTGCGGAGCAGCCGCGTCCCACAGCTTTTCTGCCGTCGCTCCCGGTTGCGGGCTGACCGGTGCGAGCAGCAGGCCGCGGTCGGTTGCCTGGTCGATCACGTACCCGGGCGGAAGCCTGACCGGGGCCCCAAGTGGCGCGCCGGCGAGGCTGACTTCCCGCGCCGTCCCGCCCGCCGTGCTCGCATCGGCGCCAAGCGGGTAACTGGTCAGCCACACGGCGCCGGCGGTGGCGGCC
>JAWWPV010000087.1:0-5874 GCA_033854775.1 Trebonia sp. | reverse complement strand
CCCTCGCCTTCGGCGTGATGCGGCTGATCAACCTGGCCCACGGGGCCCTGGTGATCGGTGCGGCTTACCTCGCCCTGTGGCTGTTCAGCGAGGCGGGGATCGGGCCGTTCCCCGCCCTGCCCCTGGTCGTGATCTCGGCAGCGCTCTTCGGCTACCTGCTGCAGCGGGTGCTGCTCACCCACCTCATGCTGCAGAGCTTCCTGCTCGGGATCGTCGGCACGTTCGGCCTGGCCATCATCGCTGAGACCGCCTTTGCTGTGGGCTTTACCTCCAACACCCAGTCGCTGCCGAGCGCGCTCGGGGTCGCCGGCTTCACTGTCCTCGGGACGACGATCCGGGCCGGGCTCCTGCTCGCGTTCGGGCTCGCCGTCGTCCTGTCCCTGGCGCTGCACATCGGCATCCGGACGACGCGGGCAGGAGCGATGCTGCGCGCAGCCGCAGCCGAGCCCCGGACGGCGCAGCTCATGGGCATCAACGTCCCGCACGTCTTCGGGCTCACCCTCGCCCTGGCGGCCGGGCTCGCGGCTCTCGCCGGGGTGCTGGAGGGCGTGAACGCCTCGTTCACGCCCACAAGCGACCAGGCGATCCTGCTGACCGGTATCGCCGTCGTCGTCCTGGGCGGGGTGGGTAACGTACTCGGGACCCTCGTGGCCGGCCTGGGGCTCGGGCTCGTCCAGGCCATCGGCATCGGCATCTTCGGCGGAGGGTACGCCAACCTGGTCGTGTACGTCGTCTTCTTCATCGCCCTCGCCCTCCGGCCGGCTGGCCTGTTCGAGAGGAGCAGCCTGTGAGGCTCGCCCACCGGACCTGGACGCTGGCCGAACCGTGGGGCCGGAGACGGACACTCGCCTCGCTTGTGGCACTTCTCGTGGCGGCCATGGCGGCTCTGGCCGTCTCCGGCAGCCTCAGCCGCAACGCGCTCAACATCGGGGGGACGCTGTTCGCCTACATCGCGCTGGCCGAGGCCTGGAACATCCTCGCCGGGCTGAGCGGCCAGGTGTCGCTCGGGGTCGGGGCCTTCGTCGGGGTCGGCGCCTACTCGATGGGCCTCGTCATGGTCCACGACGGCTTCGGCATGCTGGCCGGACTGGCGGTGGCGGCCTGCGCCGGAGGGCTGCTCGGCCTCCTCCTGGTCGTGCCGTTGCTGCGGCTGCGCGGGGACTACTTCGCGGTCGGCACGCTGGCGGCGGCGCTGGCCCTGCAGGCCTGGCTGCTCAACTGGAACTTCGCTGGCGGATCGACCGGGCTCAGCCTCCCGATCGCGGGCGTTCCCTCTCTCGAAGGGCTGTACCAGCTCGGCGTGGTAGTCGGCGTCCTCGGCATCGGAGCCGCGGTGGTGGTGCGGGGCAGCCGGTTCGGACTCCGCCTGCTCGCGATCCGCGACCATGAGGCGGCCGCCGCCACCCTGGGGGTCAACACCTGGCGGATGCGGGCCGGGGCCCTGGTGCTGAGCAGCACGCTTACCGGTCTCGCCGGAGGCGCCTTTGCCCTCATGCAGCTCAGCTTCGAGCCAACCGGTATGGTCGGGATGAACTGGACGATCTGGGCGCTGATGATGGTGGTGATCGGCGGCTTCGGCACCATCATCGGGCCCATCGCCGGGGCCGTCTTCGTTTATTACGTCGTCGCCACCGAACTCGCCAGCTACCCGACGCTCGGGCTGTTCATCGAAGGCGCCCTGCTGATCCTGATCGTGCGCTTTGCGCCGCGGGGAATCGTGCCTCTCGTGGCCGACGGCATCAAGGCCGGGACTTCCAGATGGCGGCCAGCGCAGCAGGACCGGCCCGAAGCCACCAGCCCGGCGGACACTGTCGTCGGCCCGGCGGACGCCACCGGCCCGAGCGTCCTGTCCGGGGCGCCGGGCCGCACCGTCGACCCGCTCGTCGTGCGAGGACTCGAGAAGCGCTTTGGCAGCGTGGTCGCGACGGACCGGGTCTCCTTCCGGATCGAGCCCGGCGAGGCGGTCGGCCTGATCGGCCCGAACGGCTCCGGCAAGAGCACGCTGCTCAAGCTGATCGCCGGGATCGAAAAGCCGGACGGCGGGTCGGTGACCCTGGGCGAGACGCCGCTCGGTGGCAGGAAGCCGTATACGGTCAACCGTCTCGGCGTCGCCGTCGCCATGCAGGTTCCCCGGCCCTTCGCCGATCTCACGGTGCACGAGAACGTCCGCCTCGCCGCGGGCCACCACGCCGGGCACCGGGAGCACCAGGCCGCCGAGGAAGTGCTGGACGTTTGCGGCCTGCGTCACCGGGCCCGGGTGAAGGCTGGATCGCTCGGGCTGCTCGACCTCAAGCGCCTCGAGTTCGCTCGCGCGCTGGCCACGAACCCGGCCGTCATTCTCCTCGACGAGGTGGCGGCCGGCCTGGTCGGTGAGGAATTGGCCCAGGTCATCGCCCTCATCAAGAGGGTGAACGCCACGGGCCGGAGCGTTATCATCGTCGAGCATGTCCAGCAGGTGATCAGCGGGGTGGTCGACCGCGTCCTCGTCCTGTCCTCCGGGAAGCTGATCGCGGAGGGGACACCGGCCGAGATCGCAGCCAATGCCGAGGTAGAGCAGATCTACTACGGGACGCGAGCCTCGGCGCACCCCCGCGCGACGCCGACCGCTGAGCCTGCCGGAACAGAGGTGCGTCAGCCGACCATCCTCGATGTGGACGGGGTGAGCGCCGGCTACGGCTCCCTTGTTGCCCTGCGGGACGTCAGCCTGACCATCCGCCAGCCCGACATCGTCAGCGTGCTCGGTGCGAACGGCTCAGGCAAGTCGACGCTCGCCGCCACCGTGAGCGGTCAGGTCCGTGCCATCCAGGGCCGTATCAGGTTCGACGGGCGCGTCATCACCAAAACGCCCGCCTATGACCGGGCGCGCCTGGGGATCTGCCTCTGCCCGGAGGGCCGGGGCATCTTCACCAGCCTCTCCGTGGAAGAAAACCTCCTGCTTGGCGTCCCCCTGCGGCGGCGCCGAGCCGAGATCACCCCCGAGCTCGAGCGCGTCTACGACGTCCTGCCGGTGCTCAGATCGCGCGGTCGCCAGCGGGCTGGCTCGCTTTCAGGTGGTGAGCAGCAAATGCTGGCCATCGGGCGAGCGCTCCTGATGTCACCGAAGCTGCTCATCTGCGATGAGCTCTCACTCGGCCTCGCTCCGAAGATCACCGGGGAGCTGTACGAGGTGCTCGTGCGGGTCAACGAGTCCGGAGTCGCCATCATGCTGATCGAGCAGAACGTCCACCGGGCTCTCGAAATCTCCACCGCCGCCTATGTTCTCACCCGCGGACAGGTGACCTTCGCTGGCGCGCCGGGCGAATTGCTCGACGACAGGGTACTCGCCGAGGCGTACTTCGCCTCGGGCGCACAGTCCGCTGCTCTAGCCGAGCCACGGAGCCCCCAGGGCAGGCCGGCGCAGGAGACCCGATAAGCATTCCCGACGCCCGAACCTAGCAGCCGAACGCGGTCCGCTGGATGAGCAGGTATAGGGCCGACTCGTCGCATTCCTCACCGGCGGTGAGAGCGCCCACCGCTGTACGACGAAGCCGACCCCGGCCACCACAGGAACCTCTACCACGAGCCCAACCAGCGGATCGGTCCCGGTCCATGGCAGCCAGTAGTAACCGAGGAACGTGCCGAGGATCAGGAACTCACCGTGGACGAGGTTAATGATCCGCAGCACACCGAGCACGAGCGCGGTGAGGGCGAAGAACTCGCCGAGCAACAGCTCCTGGAGCAGTGCCTGCTCGGCGGCAGCCGCGGTGGGTAGGTTCACCCTTCTCGCCAGTCATCGCTGGGGAACAGGGAACAGCAACGGGTCCTGTTCGGTGTTCCTCGGCCACACCTCCACCGTCTTACCATTCTGCCACTGCAGCTCGACGACGCCCAGCGCTGCGGCGTGCGCTAGGTCCGAGCCCGCGAAATTTATCCGCCCGACGACGAACAGGCCGTTCGTCTGGCCGATCGCGTTGTTGATCGCGGTGTTCGAGGTGCTACCCGCCCGGGCTACCGCCTGCAGCAGGACTTGCGCCGCAGCATAGCTGTCGGCGATGTGCTGGCTGTAGGCGTTCCCCGTCTCCTTCCGATAGGCGGCCGCGAGCGCAGCCGTGCCCGGGAAAGGAAGGGTCGGCGACCAATACCCCCCGACCAGTGTCCCCGACGCGAGCCCCTTGAGCGCGGCCGAGTACCCGAAGGGCTCGGATCCCTTCTCGATGTCGAGCACCTTCGGCGTGTAGTTGCTCGCGGCCATCTGCTGCCGGATCGCGATGGCCTGCGGGGTGTCGCAGTCGACGAGCACAATCTGCGCACCAGACGACTTCGCCTGCTCGACCGCCGCAGCGAAGTCGGTCGCCGAGTCAGGGAAGCTGACGCTGGCGACCACTTGGTATCCGAACGCCTTGGCGTCCTTCGGCCAGAGCGCGCCGCCCACCTCGTTACCGTCGGGATCCTGGGAGTACAGGATGGCGATCTTCTTGTTCGTCACCGAGCGGTACGTCTGCATGGTCTGGAACGGAAGCACGGCGAGGTCGGGGTCGTCGAAGAAGATGTCCCACACCCACTTCCACGGCCCGGTAGCCTCGAAGGTAGCGATTGGGTCGCAGCCGGTCACCATGGGGACGCTGCTGTGCTCGGCGACCACCGCGCCGGGGGTAACCATGGGTGGCGTGCACGAGCCCAAGATGGCGACGGCTCCATCGTGGCTGATCAGCTTATGGACGTTGGACGTAGCCGTTTCGGGGTTGGAAGCGTCATCCAGGATGACCAGCTTGACCTTGTGCTTCTTGCCGTCGATCAGGATGCCGCCACGGGCGTTGACCTGACTGACGGCGCGGTCGTAGCCCCATTTCTGGTAGCCGCCGAAGAAGGCAAAGGTACCCGATAATGGCAGGTCCGCGCCCACGGTAATGGAGGAGCCGGCAGACACGGAACTCGAACTCGAACTCGAACATGCCGCCAGGCCAGCCACCGAGATCAGCGCCGTACTCGCCATAGTCACCATACGTGCCGAGCGGCGCTTATATATCGCTACTGGTAACATCTCCTGCCTCTCGTAGAACCCGGAGAAGGGCAATCTTAGCCCCGACGGACAAACGCCGCAGACAATGACACCAAGACTCCCTCATGTCTGCCGCCAGGCGTGCCGCTCATATGCAGCCGGTGGTCTCGCATGGCCCTGCGGTATCGGGTTCGTCAACCTCGGCGACCTGGACCGGTTCGATATACCAGCGCCGGTCACCGGTCCCGGGCACGCCGTTCCGGGACGGACGGTTACGGGATTCCGATGGTATCGTTTTCCCATGGAAGCAGTCATCGATCAGGCTGGCCGGGTTGTGCTGCCCAAGCCCATCCGCGATGCGCTCGGCTTGCTGCCCGGCACGAAGGTCGACATCACGCCGTATGGTGCCGGCGCGCAGATCCTGCCTACAGGCCGGACCGCGCGCCTGGTCGAGGAGGACGGCGTGCTCGTCGCGGACGCCGAGACCCCGGTCGATGACGACATGGTCTTCGCCCTCATCGACGCGGGCCGCAAGTGACGGTCGCGGTCGACACCAGCGTCGCCGTTCCGCTGCTTGTCCGCTCCCATCACGATCATGCGGGCGTGGTGCGATGGTGGGGCGGGCAGGAGGTCGCGCTCAGCGGTCACGCCCTCGCCGAGACGTACTCGGTTCTCACCAGGCTGCCCGGCGACGCGCGGCTAGCACCAGCCGACGCCGCCCGGCTGCTGAATGCGCGCTTCGCTGCGCCTTTCATGCTGAGCAGGCCGCTTGCCCGGAAGCTGCCGGACACGCTCAGCCGCCTTGGCATCGCAGGCGGTGCCGTTTACGATGCGCTGGTGGCGCTGGCCGCCAAAGAGCACGGGGCCGCCCTCGCCACCCGGGATGCGCGGGCACG
>JAWWPV010000086.1:0-2710 GCA_033854775.1 Trebonia sp. | reverse complement strand
GGCGTGCACCAGCCGGGGACTGGCCGCCAGTGTCGCCTCCTGGCTGGCCCAGTGGTCAGCGATCTCGGCCGGCCGCAGGTCGGTGAGGAGCACGTCCGCGGCGGCCGCGAGGCGGCGCAGCTCACTGGTGCTCGTGCCGCGCAGCGGTGCCAGCACCTTGCCCCGGTCCCAGCACAGCCCGCCTGGGTCGCGTTCGGTGTCCGGCCGGTCGTCGCTGGCCCGGACCACGTCCGCGCCGAGGTCGGCAAGCAGCATCCCGGCGGTACGCCCGGCGATGCCCCGGGTCAGCTCAAGGACCCGGGTGCCCGCGAACGGCCCGGCTGCGGACGATGGAACGGCGGTTGAGGGTTCGGCCATGAATCCCTCCGGCCCGGCGGAAAGAGTCTATTAAGATAACTGTTTCTACCATAGACTGCCGGTGCCTAGACAGTAGTACCCGAAGGGACCGCCAATGACGACGCGAACGCTGGCCGCCCCGGTGCACCGCTGCCGGCTCGGGTCGAGCAAGCGGCCGTAGCGATGGAAGGCTGGTCCGCCGGGGTCGTCGCCGCCTACCGCAGCTCGCATCGCCCCGCCGTCGTCAGCACGGGCCGGAAGGTAACCGGCAGCAGCCTGCTCGGCGCCGCGGCGGGCGCGGTCAGCTGGTTCGAGTCCTTCGGGCTGCCGGCCGGCGTGCCGCTCCCCGCCCTGGTGACCACGAGCGCGGACACGCTCGCGATGCTGCTGGCCGGCGCGGCCGCCGGCCACCCGCTCGCGCCGCTCGGCCCACGACTCACCGCGCCCGAGCTCAGCGGCGCGGTCAACGGACTGGGCGGACAGGTGCTACTGCACGAGCCCGCGTTCGCCGGCCTGGCGGCCGAACTCGCGCGGGTCACCGGCGTCCGGCCCGTCCCGGTCACCGGCCTGCCCGAGGGCTCCGATGTCGCCCGGCTGGCGGCCCCGGACGCGGACTCGGTGGCCGCTTACCTGCACACCGGCGGCACGACCGGCGCGCCTAAGCGGGTGCCGCTGACCCAGCGGGCGCTGTCGCATCGCAGCGCGGTGCTTGCCGGGCTGACCGGAATGGACGGCCCGGACGCGGTGTACGCGACCGGCTCGCCGGTCCACCACATCGGCGGCCTCGGCAACACCCTCGCGGCGCTGTCGGCCGGTGCCGCCGTGGTAACCACCGCGTCGTTCAGCGCCGACTGGTGGCGTGGCCTGAGGGCGCACGGCGTGACGCACGCCCTCCTGGTGCCATCCATGATCGAGATGCTGCTGGCCGAGGAAGCGCTTGACGCGGTGCCGCTGCGCACCCTGATCTACGGCGCCTCGCCGATCCGGCCGGAGACCCTGCGCCGGGTGCTCGACCTGCTGCCTGGCGTCGGGATGGTGAACCTGTTCGGGCAGACAGAAGGCAGCCCGATCACCTGCCTGACGCCCGCCGACCACGCCCTCGCCAGCGCGGGCAGGCCTGAGCTCCTCCAGTCGGTGGGACGCCCCGTGCCAGGCCTCGACCTGCGGATCGACACACCGGACGAGACCGGTGCCGGCGAAGTCCTGGCCCGCGCCGCCCACCTGAGCCTGCCCGGCCCGGACGGCTGGCTCCGCACGGGCGACATAGGCCGCCAGGACGACGGCGGCTACCTCTACCTGGTGGGCCGCACCCACGACCGCATCGTCCGGGGCGGTGAGAACGTCTATCCGGCCGAGGTGGAGCATGTGCTCGGGAGCCACCCCGGGGTCAAGGCGGTCGGCGTGGTCGGCGTGCCGGACGAACGGCTCGGCCAGACGATCGCCGCGTTCGTCGTACCGTCCGACGCGGACAACCCGCCGGACGCCGCGGACCTGCGCCGGTACACCCGGGAGCGCCTCGCAGGCTTTAAGGTCCCGGCATTCTGGTACTCGGTCGGCGCCCTGCCGCACTCGGCGGCCGGCAAGCTCCTCCGCCGCGAGCTAGCATCCTGGCACGGGGGAGAAACCACCACTCGTTCGGGAAAATCGAATGCAGCACCCCGCTAGGGCGCGCGCATGTAGACGAGGTCACCGGCCACGAACGTCGCCGCGACAAGGTCAGAGGCGAGCGAGCGCGCCGCCTCGGCCGGCGGGACGCGCAGCAGGACAAGATCGGCCGGGTGCCCAGGGGCGATTACCCGAGGCGTCCCGGGGAATACCGGGTCGCCGAGGAACAAGCCGATCGCGGCAGCTGCGCTGATCGCCTCGTCCGGCCCGAGGTCCGGGCGCCAAGCGGCGGCGCGCATGACGTGCCACGGGTCGGCGCCGCCGAACGGAGCGTCGGTGCCCGCCGCGACCGGCACCCCGGCCTCAAGCAGTGAGCCAAGCCGCCACAGGTCAGGCAGGTCTTCGGCGGGCACCTCCGCGCGGTACTGCTCGCCGCGCTCGGCCACGAAGTGGGGCTGCGTTACCACGATGACGCCCCGCAGGTCAGGCAGGCACTCTGCGGGGATCACCGCGCCGTGTTCGATCCGGTCGCCGGGCAGCCTCCCCGCCGCGTCCATCGCCGCGAGCGTCAGGACAAGCTGAATCCGAGTCACGCAGTGGACGGCCACCGGCCTGCGCCGGGCGTGGGCTGCCCGCACCCGGCCCGCGAGTTCGTCGAGCGCGGGCAGCGTGGCGTCGTCAAGCAGGATCTTCACCGGGCCGATGACGACGTTCGAATCGGCAGGCGCGCGCACGCCCGGCGGCGCCATGCAGCGCAGGCGCTGCGTGA
>JAWWPV010000085.1:0-5620 GCA_033854775.1 Trebonia sp. | reverse complement strand
CACTGGTGAAGTGGACGTACTCACCCCAGTTCATCCGCCGCGTGTACGTCCCGTCGGAGTCGCGCGGGAAGTGCTCGGCCAGCAGCCGGAAGAACCTGGCCATGACCGCGGCCTGCCCGCAGTCCCGCCACAGCGGGTAGAACCAGTCGCGGAACCAGCGAGTCCTCCGCCGCGGGAAATCGTCGGCGTTGCCGCTGAACTGGCGGTAGACGCGCCGGGCTTCGCCGTCCATGCCAAGCGCGACGTAGAGGTCATAGATGTAGAACTCGGCCCACTTGCTGTCGCCCCAGATCTCATAGGCGGGGGAGCCGTGCATGCCGTTATTGGCGCTCTCGACGGAATGCCCAATCTCATGAGCGGGCAGCTCACGGGCAAGGTAATTGCCCTCCCGCCAGGTGTCCAGGCCGCAGTCGCTGACGTTGTGGTAATCGTGCACCGGGCTGACGTAATAGCCGGCGTGGCCGCCGCCGTGCCGCCCGGCATGGTGGACGGAGTAGATGCGCGGATCAGGCCCGAACGCGTCCCCGTAGGTCGCCTTGGAGTACCGCCAGGCCGCGCCGATGTAGGCGGGCAGCCACCCTACTTCGCCGCGCCGGACATCGGGGTCCAGGTAGAGCGCGCAGTCGTCGTCGCTGTAATAGAGCCGCAGCAACTGCCGGTGGTCGAACCAGTGCTCCTGCCAGGTGCCCGGCGGGTCACCTGCCTGTCGCTCCCGCTCTGACTCCACCGGATCCTCCCGTCTCGTCGGCCCACCCTGACTTAGCCTACGGCCGGACGCCCGCCCGGGTTCAGTCCCCGGCCCGCAGCTTGAGAAACCAAGGTTCATCAGAACGGGTTCGTGCGCCGCCCGCCCCCGCCCCATGACCCTCCGGGCCGGAATCAAGAACGACCGGCCGCTCCGACAAGTGTCGCATATGCTCGTGTCGACCGTATTCGACCCTAATCGAGATGGAAGGCAGCGATGAACCGACTCCGGGCAGCGATGCGGCCGCCGTGCCCGCCGCCTGGCCCCATGCTGGGTCTAGCCGCAAATCTGATTATCAGATATCATGCCTGTATGCGCACTGTCACTGCCACGGAGGCGTCCCGGCACTTCTCCGAGCTTCTCGACGCGGTCGAGCGTGGGGAGACGGTGACGATCGTGCGGGGCAGTCATGCCGTGGCCGAGATCGGCCCGGCTCGCCGCCGCACGGGCGCGGACCTGAGGGCGGCGCTTACCGGCACGGCGCCGCCGGATGACGCTTTCGCCAGGAGCATCTCGGAGGCGATGTCCATGGTGACTTCGGAGGCGGGCGATCCATGGGCCGACGCCTGATCCTGGACACGAACGTCCTCATCGCCTATGAACGGGGGACGATTGACAGAGCGGCCCTCGATAATGACGAACTTGCGATCGCCTCGGTCTCCGTGGCGGAATACCGGGTCGGTATCGAACTGGCGGACACGCCGGAGCGCGCGGCGGAGAGGGCGCGTGCGCTGGCCACCATCACGTCGGTCATCGACGTCCTGGACTACACCGCCGTCACGGCTGCTCACCATGGCCGGCTGCTGGCCCACGTGCGCAGGTCCGGCACGCCACGCGGTGCGCACGACCTGATCATCGCCGCTCATGCCGCGGAGACCGGACGGACGGTAGCCAGCAGGGACGTCAAGGCGCGCTTCAACGACCTGCCCGGCGTCGCAGCCATCGATGTCTGACTCACCGCGTTGAAATCAGATCGGCGAACAGAGCGTCTGCCCATTGTCGGCAATGGCAAGCTGTGACAATAGCCGCCAAGGACCTCCGGGGACATGGCCGAGGTCGAAGATCTCCTGGGCTGTGAGGCTATGAGATCAGTGAAGGAAGCAGGCTCAGCCTGGCAGGCGGCGAAGCTCAAGCAGCTCCAGCCCGAGGGCTTCGAGCCTTGCGATAACGCCGTACGTGGCGGCCTGGTCTGGAAGGCAGCCCGTCAGCAGCGTATCCCCGCCCTGCGTCCGGGCGGCAAAGGTAGGGAACGCGCGCAGCATCTTCGCCCCGAGGTGGCCGCGGATGCGGATCTCGTAGTTCTGCCGCTGCGGATCGCGCTCCTGACCGGTCATCGGACTCCTTTTCTGTAAGCTTCGATTGGCGCACCCAGTGTTGCCGCGCCGTGGGTGAGCGGTCATCGCACAGCCTGTGTTATCCCGGCAGTCCGGCGTGCCTTGGTCAGCGGCAACAATGTTGAAAAGACCTTGCTGCACCGGGAGTTTTCAGCAGTGGCGCAGTGTTTGTGGTGAGTATGCCGGGTGGTAGCTCGCTTGCCGGAAGGGTTGCCGGAGGACCGGAGACCGCCGGTTCTGCCGCTCACGGGGTCGTTTCCCGCCCTGCGCTGTTCGCGCGGCTTGGCGGGGCGGGGCGGGTGACGGTGCTCTCGGCGCCGGCGGGGAGCGGTAAGACGGTCCTGCTTCGCTCCTGGATCGCCGAGTCGGGCTTGGCCGACCAGGCCGCGTGGGTGCCGGTACACGGCGAGGAGCACGACCCGCAGCGGTTCTTGATGTCGGTGGTCGATGCCCTGCGCGGCACGGTCACCGGATCGAAGCTAGTGCGGTCGCTGACGGCGACGCCCGACCTGGACGGCTGGGCAATCGTGGAGTGGCTGCTCCAGGACCTGCATGCGCTGCGCGACCGAGTCTGGCTGGTGATCGACGACCTGCACGAGCTGCGGTCGGCCCACGCGCTGCGCCAGCTCGAGCTACTGGTGATGCGCGCTCCCGCGCAGCTGCGGTTCGTGTTCGCCAGTCGCCGTGACCCGCAGCTTGGGTTGCACCGCCTGCGCCTGGTCGGGGAACTGACCGAGATCCGGGCGGCCGACCTGCGCCTGACTCCGCAGGAGTGACGTGACCTGCTGGAGGCGGCCGGCGTGCGGCTGACCGACCCGGCCCTGGCGCTGCTGCACGAGCGGACCGAGGGCTGGGCGGCCGGGCTGCGGCTGGCGGCGCTTTCGCTGGCCGGGCACCCGGACCCGGAGCTGTTCGCCGCGGAGTTTTCCGGCAGCGAGCGCACAGTGGCGGAGTACCTCCTAGCCGAGGTCCTGGGACGCCAGCCGAAGCAGGTCAGGCGGCTTCTGGTGCGGACGTCGGTGCTGGCGCGCGTGAACGGCGAGCTCGCGGACCTGCTGACCGGGGGATCGGGCGGGACGCGGATCTTGCGGGAGCTGGAGACGGCGAACGCGTTCGTGGTAGCGCTCGACGCGCACCGGTCCTGGTTCCGCTACCACCCGCTGTTCGCCGACCTGCTGCAGCTCGAGCTGCTTGACGGCGCCCCGGACGGGGTGGCCCAGGTGCACGGCACGGCCGCCGGCTGGTTCGCGAAGCACGGGCTGCCGGTGGAGGCCGTCCGGCACGCCCAGGCGGCACAGGACTGGGGCCTCGCGGCCCGCCTGCTGTTCGACCACTGGCTCGGCCTTGTCCTCGACGGCCAGGCGGCCACCGCGTACAAGCTGCTCGCCGGATTCCCGGCCAGCCTGATCGCCGTCGATGCCGAGCTGACAGCGCTGCTGGCGGCCCGCGAGCTGGACGCGAGGTCGTTCGCCGCTGCCGAGCGCAACCTCCAGCTCGCTGTGGAGCGATCCGCGTCAGTGCCTCCGGGCCGGCGCGGGCACCTGCAGGTCGCCCTGGCCGTGCTACGGCTCACCCTGGCTCAGCTGCGCAGCGACCTCCCGAGCGCGGTCGAGGAGGCGCGGCGGCTGCTCCAGCCGGGGGTGACCCTGGCCGCGGCGGAGATGGGACTGGGCGAGGAGCTGCGGGCGACAGCGCTGCTCAGCCTCGGCGTCACCGAGTTCCGGGCCGGGCGGTTCGACGAGGCAGAGCGGCACCTCGAACGGGCCAGGGCGCTGGCTCGCCAGGTCGGCCGGCCGTATCTCGAGTTCGCCAGCCTCGTCCACTGGGCGAGGGTCGAGATCGTAGGGTCGCTCGCGCTGGTTCCTGAGCTCGCCGAGCAGGCGATCGAACTGGCCCGGCGGCACGGCTGGACCGACGACCCGCTCGCCGGCGACGCCTACCTGGCGCTGGGTGCGGCGCTGCTCTGGCGGGGGCGGCTCGAAGAGGCAGAGCCGTGGATCCAGCGTGCCGAGCGCGCCGTAAGAGAGGAAGCAGAGCCCGCGGCGGCGCTGGACCTGCACTGGGTCCGGGGGCAGTTCGAGCTCGCACGCGGCCGTGAGAACAACGCGCTTGCCGCCTTCCGCGCCGCGGAGCGCCAGGCGCAGCGGCTCGTCGGACCGCATCCGCTTGCCGGGCAACTGCGCGGATCGCTGCTGCGAACTCTGGTGCGAATGGGCGCGACCGGGCAGGCCGAGCAGGCCCTCGCCGAACTCGGCGAGAAAGAGCGGGAGACCGGCGAGGCGCGCGTCACCCTGGCGGTGCTGCGGCTCGCCCGCGGCGACGCGGAGGCGGCGACCCTCGCCCTCGCACCCGTCATAGACGGATCCACTGCGGTGACGCACCGGATCTCGGTGAGTGAGGCGCTGCTGCTTGAGGCGAAGGCACGCGACGCGCTCGGCGACCCGACCGCCGCCGCGCGCGCCCTGGAGCGGGCGCTAGACATCGCCGAGCCCGACGGCGCGGTCCTGCCGTTCCTCCTGCACCCCGTTCCCGGTCTGCTCGAACGTCAGCCCCGGCATCGCACCGCGCACGCGTCACTGATCTCCGAGATCCTGAGCCTGCTTGCCGGGTCGAGCCGGTCCGCGGCAGCACCGGAAGAGCCGCTGCTGCCGAGCGAGCCGCTCAGCGGGAGCGAGATACGCGTCCTGCGCTACCTGCCCACCAACCTGTCCGCGCGAGAGATCGCCGATGAGCTCACCCTCTCCTGGTACACCGTCAAGACCCACATGCGCCACCTCTACGCCAAGCTCGGCACGCACACCCGTCACGAGACGGTGGACCGGGCCCGCGTTCTCGGCCTGCTCGCGCCGGCCCCGCGCAGAATCGCCAGCTGAAGCACCGGGACGCTAACCGCCGGGCTCCCGGGCCGCCCTGGGTGACGGCTGATGCGCGCACTGCGCCGAACCGGCATCACCCACCTGTGCGATGTGGCCCGCCGCCGGGTCGGGCTCTGGCGGCCGAACCCCGTGTACCCAGCGGTTATGCCGATCGCACAGAGTGTGCGATGGCAGATCACCCCGCCCCGCGAGACGTTAGGGGAGCAAAGCAGCGTGAAGAAAGGAAATCTGCCATGTCCACCCCACTTATCGGCCGGCCGGAATCCGACGGCGCAACCGCACAGATCGTTTCGGCTGACTACGCACTGCCCGCCACCGCGGGCGGCGTCGGCGCTCAGATGTCCGCCGTTCTCGGGCTGCTAACCGGGGTCTGGGTCGCCGTGTCCCCGTGGTTCCTCACCCTGCAGCAGGGCGGCACCAACGCCAACACCGTCAACCTGATCTCTGGCCTGGCGGTGGCTGTAGTGAGCGCCTTCGCCCTGGCTAACCCCCGCGGATTCGCAAGCCTGCAACTGGGCAGCGCACTGCTGGGCGTCTGGCTGATCATCGCCGGGCCCATCCTCAGCGAGAAGTTCTCCGTCGCCGACCCGATGTTCTGGTCCAACAGCGTGGCCGGCGGCCTGCTGATCGTCCTGGCCGTGGCCGGCCTGGCGTCCGTCGCCCTG
>JAWWPV010000084.1:0-5787 GCA_033854775.1 Trebonia sp. | reverse complement strand
CGGTCGCCGACGATGGTGAAGCTCCGCGACGGGCAGCGGAGCAGCAGCATCTGCCACTCCGCGTCGGTCAGCTCCTGGGCCTCGTCCACGACGATGTGCGCGAACGGGCCGGCCAGCAGGTCCGGGTCGGTGCTGGGCAGCGCGGCCTCATTGACCAGGGCGTCGTAGAAGTCCTCGCCGCGCAGCATCGTCACCAGGCCGGTGCCGTACTCGTCGTCCGCGACCTCGATCAGGGTGTCCAGGACCTGGGCCATCTGCTCGCGTTCGGCGGCGACAGCCGCGTCACGCCGGCGCTGACGCTGTGACGTCTCCGCGTCGCCGAGCCGGTGCCGTGCCGCGTCAAGCAGCGGCAGGTCGGACACCGTCCAGGCCTGGGCGTCATGGCGCTGAAGCCGCCGAACGTCGTCGGGGCTGAGCCAGGGAGCGCACTTGCGCAGGTCGGCGGGCACGGACCACAGGTCTCCGACGAGGTCAGCCGGCTCGAGCAGCGGCCATGCCCGGCTGAAGGTCGTGCGCAGCTCCTGGTTCTGAAGTAGCGACCTGCGGAACTGGTCAGCCGGGACGTCGTCGGCGCGGGAGTCCATCAGGACCGCGAGCAGTTCCTCCCAGATCTGGTAGCGCGCCTCGTTGTGCGGAGTACCGGGTTCCGGTGCCCCGAACGCCTCGGCCCAGTCGTCGGCGCTCAGCTGGATGTTGGACCAGTGGGTCTCGACCGTCATCCCCTTGGCGGGCGGCTTCTCGTAGAACCTGACGGCCGCATCAATCGCCTTCACCATGTCAGCGGACGACTTCAGGCGGGCCACGTCCGGGTCGGTCTCGATTCCTGCCTTGGCTCCCTCGGGCACGAGGTCCCGCAGGGTGCAGGTCTGCACGCCCTCCTCGCCGAGGCTGGGGAGCACGTCGGCGACGTAGGCCAGGTAGGGCTGGTGCGGGCCGACGAACAGCACGCCGCCCCGGCGGTGGCCGAGGCGAGGATCGGAGTAGAGGAGGTAGGCGGTGCGGTGCAGGGCGACGACGGTCTTGCCGGTACCGGGACCGCCGTCGACGACCAGGGCGCCGCGCGATCCCGCGCGGATGATGGCGTCCTGGTCGGCCGCGATGGTGCCGAGCACGTCTCGCATCCGGGCCGACCGGCTGCCGCCCAGGCTCGCGATGAAAGCGGACTGGTCATCGAGTGCGGCGTGCCCCTCAAGCCCGTCCTGAGTGAACACCTCGTCCCAGTAGTCGCTGATCCGGCCGCGGGTCCAGCGGTACCTGCGGCGGCTCGCCAGGCCCATCGGGTTGGCGTGGGTCGCACCGAAGAACGGCTCGGCCACGGGGGAACGCCAGTCGACAAGCAGCCGGCGACCCGCGCGGTCCGTGAGGCCAAGCCGTCCGACGTACACCGGCTCGGGGTCGCCAGCCTTGACGATGCGTCCGAGGCACAGGTCCAGGCCGAAGCGGCGCAGGGTACGCAGCCGGCCGCTCAGCCGGTGGATCTCCATGTCCCGGTCCATCGCCTCCTGGCCGATGCCGCCCGGCGCCTTGAGCTCGGCGTCGAGGCGGTCGGACAGGTCGGCGACCGTCTGCTTGAGGCTCTCCCCGATGGCCGCGAAGTGCCGCTCGTCGCCGGCGATCAGCGCCGGGTCGGCCTTGGGGGCGAGGTGGCCGGGAAGGTCAAACGCGCTGGCGGTCGCGGGGTTCACGTAATCAGCTCCGATCCGGGGTCGCCTGCGACCGCACCGCGACTCCCACCAGCCGCCCGGCGCCACCGCGCGCCCCATCCGCCGACAACAACAAACGCACGTCGCGACCCCATTTCGTAGGTTCTTCCCTCGGCCTGCGATTATGCGGCATGACCCGGGTCTTGCCGCAAGCCCCGGGGTGCGCTATAGATTGAAAATGGAGGGGCGTGCGCGCTCCCCTTCCCGGTGGCCGTGCGCCGTGGACAGGCGGTCCGCCCCTAAGCGAGTACGTCCTGTGGTCTCGTCAGAGCGTTCCGCTCGCATTGACGCTCTCGGTGCCAAGTACGTTCAGGAGAGCTAGGGCTTCGGCGCTATGGGATCCTGGCGGCGCGGTGTACAGCACGAGGTGCTGGTCGCGGTCGGCGAGCGTGAGGGAGTCGCAGTCGACGGTGATCTCCCCGACGACCGGATGCCGGAACGTCTTCGTGAGCATCGGAGCCGCCTGCACGTCATGGCGCTCCCAGAGCCGGGCGAACTCGGGGCTGCCGTCGCGGAGCTCCTCGATGAGGCTGGTCACCGCGGGGTCCGCAGGGTACCGGGCGAGGACGGCACGGAGCTCCATGACGACGTGGTGCCGGAACTCGGCACCGTCGGAGATCCCGTACAGCGTCGCGTCACGCGCCGGCCCGAGGAACGCCCGGCGCGCGAGGTTGCGGTCCTCCGGGGCGAGCCTGGCGAAGTCCTCCATGAGCGCGGCCGCGAGGTCGTTCCACGCGAGCACCTCGAACGCCGCGGACGTCACGAACGCGGCCGTCTGCGGTAGCCGCTCGAGGATCGCGAGGATGCTCGGGCGGACGTCGCGGCGGTGCAGCCCGGTCCTGGCCGGCGCGGTGCCCGCCAGGACGTGGAGGTGACCGGACTCCGCGCCGGTGAGGCGCAGCGCGCCCGCGATCCCGGCGAGCACTTCGCCCGACGGACGCGGCGCCCGGCCCTGCTCGAGCCTGACGTAGTACTCAGTGGAGATGTGCGCGAGGACCGCGATCTCCTCGCGGCGGAGCCCCGGGGTTCTCCGCCGCGGTCCGGAGGGGAGGCCGACGTCCTCCGGCCGGAGCCGCTCGCGACGGCTGCGGAGGAACGCCCCGAGCTCTTGCTTGTCCATGCCTTAAGTCTGCCCTTGTCCCGGCCGCGAATCGTGGTACCGCCTGTGCCTGGATCCGGATCCCCGGCCGCCGCGACCCTGTTGGCATGACGAACGACACCGGCACCACCCCTATCGGCCTGCTGACCGGCAAGGTCGTGTTCATCACCGGCGCCAGCCGCGGCATCGGCGCGGCCGCCGCCCGGCTCTTCGCACGGGAGGGCGCCGCCGTGGTGCTCGCCGCCCGCAGCATCGACGCCCTCGACAAGGTCGTCGCGGAGGTCCGCGCCGACGGCGGCATCGCCCACGCCGTCCCCCTTGACCTCGCCGACCGCGCGGGCATTCGCGCCGCGGTCGACCGCGTCGAAGAGCTGCACGGACGACTCGACGGCGCCTTCAACAACGGCGCGGCGATCCAGCAGCCCGGCCCGCTCGACAGCACCAGCGACGAGGACGTCGACGAGCAGTTCGCGGTTAACTTCCGTGCGCACTGGACGGCCATGACGGCCGAGGCCGCGCTGATGCGGCGGAACGGCGGCGGGGCGATCGTCAACACCTCGAGCATCGGCAGCCGCCGCGCGAACCCGGCGCTCCCCGCCTACGGCGCCATGAAGCGCGCGCTCAACAGCATCACCGAGACCGCCGCGGTGACCTGGGCTCCGCAGGGCATCCGGGTGAACGGCATCACACCCGGCGGCACCGCGACAGAGATGATCGACGCGTGGGAGGCGGCTACCCCCGGTGTCGTCGAGCGCATCAACGCGGCGACCCCGCTCGGCCACATGGCCGAGCCCCGCGAGGTCGCCGAGGTCGCCGCCTGGCTGCTCAGCGACCGGGCGTCGATGGTGACCGGCGCGATCGTGCCGGTCGACGGCGGCGCGGGCGCCTGAGACGACAGCCCGGGGCGGAACGCTAGCGGCTAATCCTCGACCCATGCTCGCCGCCGAGGAGCTCAACCCATGCTCGCCGCCCGAGGAGAATGTCCGGGTGAGTGAGCTAACCGAGGTAGCAGCGGCCCTGAGGTGGTGAAGGTGCCGCGACGGCGCTCATGGCCGGTAGCCGCCGGCGGCGAGACGGACGCAGGTGACCAGGCCGCCCATGGCCTGTTCCAGGTCCGCCAGCGACGGGAATGTGGGAGCCAGCCGGATCGTGCGGTCATGCGGGTCACGGGCATAGGGGTGCGTCGCGCCGGCCGGGGTCAGCGCGATCCCGGCATCATCCGCAAGACGCACCACCGCGGCGGCGCACCCGTCGGGCACGTCCAGGGTCATGAAGTAGCCGCCTTCCGGCAGCGTCCATGACGCGATACCAGCGAGGCCGTCACGCAGGACCTCATCGACCAGCGCGAACTTGGGGGCCAGGATCTCGCGATGCCGGCCCATCAGCTCAAGCACCCCCTCAGCGGAGCGCAGCAGCCGCGCGTGGCGAAGCTGGTTCATCTTGTCCGGGCCGATGGTCTGCTTCGCCAGGTGCCCGAGGAACCAGGAAACATTCGCGGGCGACGATCCGAAGAGCGCGACCCCGGCTCCCGGGTACGTGATCTTGGACGTGGAACCGAACACGAACGCCCGGTCGTGGTTGCCGGCTCGCTCGCACGCGCCGAGCAACGGCGCGATCTCCGCCGGGCCGTCCGGAGTCAGGTAGTGGACCGCGTAGGCGTTGTCCCAGAACAGCCGGAAGTCCCCGGCCGCGGTCCGCATCCTGGCGAGCCGCTCGATGGTCGCGGAACTGTAGCAAGCGCCCGTCGGGTTGCTGTACTTCGGCACACACCACATGCCCTTGACCCGCGGGTCGCCGGCCGCCAGTTCCTCGACGACGTCCATGTCCGGCCCGTCGGAGAGCATCGGCACCGGGATCATCTCGATGCCGAACTTCTCGCAGACGGAGAAGTGCCGGTCGTAGCCCGGCACGGGGCACAGGAACGCGCTGTCCCCGAGCCACCCGCTACCGCTCCCCGGCAGCGGGAACAGCAGCGCGTGGGCCACGATGTCGTGCATCAGCGTCAGACTGGAGTTGCCGAGCGCCAGCAGCTGGCCGACCGGGACCTGGAGGAACCCCGAGAAGATCTCCCGCAGTTCCGGCAGGCCGCTCAGCCCGCCGTAGTTGCGGCTGTCAGACCCGTCGGCGGCCCTGTAGTCGTCATCCGCGGGAAACGCCAGAAGATCGAGCTGCGCAGGGGAAGGCTTGCCCCGCGTGAGGTCGAGCCGGAGCCCGCGGTCTCGCAGCGCCACATACTCCGCGTTGGCTCGGGTTGTGCTCATGCCCGTACGATATGAGGCAGCCCCAGGGTCCGCCGAACGAATTTCCCGGTACCTGATGACGGCCACCACGGCACCGCAGGCACTCTCGCGCTTCTTGCTGTTATCACGGCAGGAAGATGGCGCGCCGCGTTCTGGACGGGTGACCTGACCGCGGGCGCCGGCCTTGAGGCGCGCGCCGGAGGTCAGGCGAAGGCGCGCAGTTCCTCGTCCACGGGCGCGCCGGTGAGGCGGTTGGCCAGGGTCGACAGGGTGTAGGCGCCGATCCCCAGGACAATCTCAAGCGCGTTGCGCCTGGTGAAGCCGTGACCGAGGAACTCGGCCAGGGACTCCTCGCCGGCCTCGCCCGCCGTGTCCAGGACCCGGTGGGTGAACGCGCGGACCGCGTCCAGGCGTCCCTCCTCCAGCGCGGCGCCCGCCCGCAGGGCGGTGGCGACGGCCGGGTCCGCGCCGAGCGCGGCGAGGCGGGCCGCGTGCATGGCGACGCACAGGTGGCAGCCGTTCCGCACGGCGACCGTCATGATCACCACCTCCCGCGCCAGCGGGTCGAGGGTGCAGGCGTCGAAGGTCGCCGACAGGCGCAGGAAGCTCTCCAGGGCCTCCGGCGACTCGGCGAGCAGCCCGACGGCGGCGGGCAGGTAGCCCTGCTTGGCCGTGACCGCGGTCATCGACCTGCGGGACGCGGCCGGCGCGGACTCGATCGTGTGCTGCGTGAACATGGTCATCT
>JAWWPV010000083.1:0-3725 GCA_033854775.1 Trebonia sp. | reverse complement strand
AATGGGCGAGGCCCCTGGCGCGGCTGGCCAGCGTCCCCTGGCTCGCGCCGTGGCCCTCCGCCGTTGAGCACCTCGACGGCGGGCAGGCGGCGGACTACCTGCTCGACCTGGCCTGCGCGCGGGAGTGCGCGCAGGCGGACGCCGTTGGCCTGCATTCCGGAAAGCACGGTGCCGCCGTGGAGTACGAGTTCACCCGGTGGCTGGATGAGCCCGCCCTCGTTCGTGCCCGCCTGCTCGACCCCGGCGGCCCCGGGGCGGGCGACTGGGGCAGCCACGGACTGCGGCTGTTCACGATCGCCGCCGCGGGGATTTCTTAGGGCCGGGCGCTCGCCCGGCTATCAGGTTTTGATCACGAAGAAGGAGCGACAGGCATTGGCCGGATCCAGACCAAGCGCACTGGTCTACGGTGACGTCGACCTGAACCTGCTCGACGGCTCGGCCATCTGGCTCCAGTCGGTCACGCAGGCCCTGGTCGCCGCCGGGTGCGCCGTCACGCTGGTGCTCAAGGCACCGGTCCGCACCGACCGGCTGGTCGCACCGCTGCGCGGCCTGCCCGAGGTCACGATCCGCTCACCGCACGATGAGGCGCTGCTGCCGGGGCTGACCGAGGCGTCGCTGACCGTACCCCAGGCGGTCACGGTGCTCGCCGCTGTTGACAAGGCTGAGGGCGACAAGGCCGGGTTTGACGCCACTGGGCCGCACGACCTCGTCGTGCTGCGCGGGCGCGCCCTCGTGTCGGCCGCGGCCAGGGACGGCTCCTTCGACGGGCGGCTCTGGTCGTACCTGACCGACGTGCCCCAGGCGGTCCCCGCGGTGACGCCCAAGGCCGCCGAGGACCTCACGGTCATCGCGAAGGCGTCGCGTTACCTGCTGTGCCAGACCGAGGAGCTGCGGTGCTTCCTTGAGGGCTCGATCGCCGCCGCCTGCGGTAAGTCGGTGCTGTTCCCGCCCGTGCTGCCCGCGCTTGACATTCGCCGTGATCCAGAACGGAAGGTCGCTCCGCCCGGCACCCCACTCAAGCTCGTCTACACGGGGAAGTTCGCGCCCCGGTGGAACACGCTGGAGATGACGTCGCTTCCTGCGCTGCTCGCCGCGCGGGGCGTCACGGCCGAGGTGGACATGGTCGGCGACAAGGTGCACGACGACCCCCGCGACCCCACCTACAAGAAGCGGATGCGCGACGCGCTCGGCGAGGTCGGCGGAGCCGGAGCGGGTGGGGGAAGCGGAGCGCCCGGCGTGATCTGGCACGGCGGGCAGCCGCGCGCCGAGGCGATGCGGCTGGCGGCCGCCGGGGACATCGGGCTGTCGTGGCGGCATCCCGAGCTCGACTCCTCGCTGGAGCTGTCGACGAAGGTCCTCGAGTTCGGCCAGCTCGGGCTGCCGGTGATCCTCAACCGGACGCCGATGCACGAGGCGCTGCTCGGCGCGGACTACCCGCTGTTCGCCGCCTCCATCGACGACGTGGCCGACGTGGCGGCTTCTGTGCTCAACCCGGCCGTCTTCGAGCTGGCGGCATCGCGGACGTCTTCAGCGGCCGCGTCGTTTTCCCTTGACCGCGCCGCCGCGCGGCTGCGGACGTACCTGGCGCGGGTGGTGTCCCCTGCTGTTCCTGCCGGTTCTTCTGCTGGCGCGCCGCTGCGCGTGGTCGTCGCGGGCCACGACCTGAAGTTCTTCACCCAGCTCATCCAGTACTTCGGGCTGCAGTCGGACCTGGAAGTCCGGGTCGACCAGTGGGCCGCGCTCGGCGAGCACAATGAGTCCAGGTCGCGTGAGCTGGCCGAATGGGCCGACGTGATCATCTGCGAGTGGTGCGGCCCGAACGCCGTCTGGTACTCACGGCACAAGCGCCGCTCCGCGCGGCTCCTGGTCCACCTGCACCGCTTCGAGTTGTACTCGCCGTACCCGGACCAGGTGAAAATCGGCAACGTCGACCGGGTTGTCTGCGTGTCCGACCATTACGCGCGGCTCACCAGGGAGGTCACCGGCTGGCCCGCGGCCAAGGTCGTCACGGTGGCCAACCCCCTGGACGTGCCGCAGTGGGACCGGCCCAAGCTCGACGGGGCGCGGTTCAATCTCGGCATGACCGGTGTGGTGCCGCTGCGCAAGCGCCTCGACCTGGGCCTGGACGTGCTTGAGGAACTGCGCCGCGATGACGACCGGTACCAGCTGTTCGTGAAGTCGGGCATGCCCTGGGAACTCTGGTGGGTGTGGCAGCACGAGGAGGAGCGCGTGCACTACTCCGAGGCGTTCCGCCGGGTGCAGCGCTCCCCGCTGCTCCGCGGCGCCGTGGTGTTCGACGACGCGGGGCCCGACGTGCCCGCCTGGCTGCGCCGGATCGGCTTCGTCCTGTCCACCAGCGACGACGAGTCGTTCCACCTGGCACCAGCTGAGGGCATGGCGTCGCGCGCCGTGCCGGTGATCAGGCACTGGCCGGGCGCGGAGACGATCTACGACACGCGCTGGATCAGGGAGAACCCGGCAGACATGGCCGCGTCGATCGCCGCCCTGTCGTCCGCTGACGCCTGGGAGGCCGCGCGGCAGACCGCGTACCAGCAGGTGCAGGCGTTCGATCTCGGCACCGTCGCCGAGGCCTGGCTGACCCTGATCCGCGGCGGGTCCCCGGCAAGCGCGGGAACTGGCCAGGCCTACCAGCTCCAGGGCTCCGCCGGCTGACGCCGCGATGTTCTTCACGCTCGGGGTCAGTGCCGCATCGCCGGAGCGCTGCGCGGAGCTGACCGGCCGCGCCCTGGCCGCCGATCCCTCGGTCATGCCGGTCCCCGGTCCCGCCGAGGTCGCGTGGCGCTCCCCCGACGGCCGCGCCGCCCTGCTCCGCTGGGGCGCTGCGCCCGAGACGGGCCTGGGCGGTGCCCACGAGACGGGGCTGGGCACTGGCGCCGAGACGGGCCTGGGCGCTGGCGCCGAGACGGCGGGCGCCTCCCGCGCTGGCACGATCTGGGCCGGGACTCCCGAGCCGCGCGGCGGCCGTGTGCCGCTCTGCGCGCGCACTTCTGTCACCCGCGTCGACCCGGTCTACCTGGCCGAGGTTCCCGGCGCCGTGGTCGTCGCCGACCGCTCGGCGTGGGCCGCGTGGACGGCGTCGCGGCTGGACGCCCACGACCCCCTGCACCTGTGCGCGCTGCTCAACCCCGGCTTCCCCCTCGGGTCCGTGACCCCGTTCACCGGGGTGACCGCCGTGGCGGGGTCGACGACGCTGCGGCTGCTCGACGGCTCGGTGACGCGGCCCGCCGCCCCAGGCCCCGGGGCCCGCCCTGGCGGCGCGCGAGACGTCGCGGAGTCGCTCGTCGCCGCGGTCGCGCCGCTACGGGACGCGGGCGGACCGGTCGAGCTCAGCCTGACCGGCGGCAAGGACAGCCGGCTCATCGCCGCCGCGCTGGTGAAGGCCGGGGTACCGGTCGTGGCCAGGACCCACGGGTTCGACGACCACCCGGATGTCGTGGTCGCCGCCGAGATCGCCCGCCGTCTCGGCATCGAGCACGTCGTTCGGACGCCGGCCGCGCCGGGACAGCGCGTCGACGTGCTCGGCCGGATCCGCGCCACCGTGCTTGTCGCCGACGGGATGCTGTCCGCGTTCGAGAACGTCGGCCGCCCCGATCCCGCCGCCTCCCCCGCGCTCACCGCGGGCGGTCACGGCGGCGAGCTGCTGCGCGGCGGCTACGCCGAGACTTCTGGCCGGCTGGCCGCGGCGGGCGGGCTGCGTCGTGCCG
>JAWWPV010000082.1:0-12284 GCA_033854775.1 Trebonia sp. | reverse complement strand
GAGATGGTCCGCGCCGGACTGGATGTTGCGGGCGTGGCGGCGTGACCCGCGCCGGCGACGATGCAGAGCGAAGCGATGCGGAGGAGCGGCGCCAATGACCGATGCCCCACAAGAACCGGCGCACTCGCCGTGCGCAACGGCACGGTCGGAGCAGGCGACTTCGAGGACGCCTTCGCCGTTGGCCTGGACCAGGCGCGCACCGCCGTCGGCAGCGGCGCAGCTACCCGGCTGCTCGACCAGTGGGTCGCCCTCGCCGGCGAACTTGTCGAGCCATGACGCCAACCCGACGGGCGCGCGATCCCCTCCGCCGCCTTCCTGGTCGCGGTCTCGGTGATCCAGCGAACAGGGTGTCCTCTCGGACGGGAACATGGAAGCTTCAGCAACTCCCATTATCCCAGCTCAGATGGCACCTTTCATATTACTTTCGCAGAAACCACGCCGGAATCACCCGTGGATCCAGGCTTAGTCTCGAACCTTCCACCGGAGCGTCGTCAGGTGCGCATCGAACAGCTCGACGAGGAGGTGCGCCAGCGGACTGTCAGGATTGCCGTCGCCGAGGGTGATGAAGGTGAAGATGACCCAGGACTGCTGGCTGTCCGGAGCCGAAACGGTATAGGTCACACGGCGCCCGGCGTGGGTGGCCAGAGGTTCGGCTTCGGGATCCGCCGACTCGACCATTTCCTCCCGAAGCGCGGGCTGGCCGTCGAGATCGACGATCTCCGGACTAGCCGCGCTCTCCTCGGCGATCGCCTTGAGAAGGTCGAGCGGAGCCGTGTCATCGGGGTCCGGGTCCCGCCACTCCGCCACTGTGTAAGATGCCGGAACGGCCTTGCCGTCGACCGCCTCGACCGGCAGGGCGATCAACCCGGCCCCGGCCGCCTGGGCCTGCTCGACTACGCGGACAAGCTCCTTTCTGACCTCCTTCCGGAACGGCGTCGCGGTGTCACGCGGCACCTCGGCAGGGACGGAGCCGTGCGCCAGGTCATCGAGCCGCCGCTCCAGGGTGCCGTGGTCGCGGGGGTGCAGCGACAAGGTCTCCCAGCCCGGGATCTGGACGATCGAATACGTGCTGCTCATACGGTCTCACCTGAAGGTACGACCGCTCCCAGAAGCTCGACCATCGCCGACACCAGTGCCTCGGTCGCCCCGATCTCCGGCGTGCGAGCGGAGACGAGTATGTCAAGGTCCCAGGCGCGCCGGACGAGGTCGATCCGGGCGGTCAGCGTGTCGTCGGGCTCAAGCTCGAAGGCGAGGACGGCGATGCCGTCGTCGAGCGGCTCCGGCAGGCTGACGACCTCCGGCCGTCCCAGTGGCCCCTCACGGCGAGCACCGACGCGATCGAGCAGGTAATTCGGGTTGGGGTCGAGTGGTTCGAACACACGGACCCGGGACCACGTAGCGCCCCTGGCCGGCAGCGCGGTCGCGCGGAACCAGCCAGGCTCGGCGCCTTGCTCCCACGACGTGGGAAGCGCGTCGATCTGTAGCCGACTGACGGTCATCACCATTCTCCGTTCATGGCCTCTGTGTCGTGTCCGCGAAACATCGAGAAGAATCAGCAGCCCATGCCTGAAGGGATCTCCTCATAGCCGAATCAGCGCTCAGCCAGCTAGGCGCTGTTGGTGGGCCACCCTTTACCAGCTTGCCAGTCGTTGAAGCCGGGCCGACCCGCGTTATCGAGCCCCTCGATGAACAAATACTCGCGGGGGATGTTGCCCTTATACGCCCAAGCGCCATTCTCCGACGCCCCGCCAAGACCTTCGGGATTGTCACCCTTCAAGGTGGTTGGCCGGAACCATTTATACTCCGTCAGATCGGGCATTCGGATCTTCACAATGACACTGCTGTCGTGTCCGACGCCTTGAACGATCCCAATAGCCCCCTTAACGCCTTTTGGCGTAGAGTCCCACATGAAGATATGCTGATGGTGCCCCATTTTCTCGCTGCCTGCAGAGAGTTTTATACCGAGGCTCTCGGCTGTCTTAAGGCCATTCAAGTTGAGGGAGCTGCGTATCTGGTCGAGGCCCACGTTTTGCTTGTCGATGGCGACATGGGTGTACTGCCCGCACCCCTGAAGCCCCAGAGGGTCGATGAGAAGGTATGGGTTAGCGACGTACGCTTGGTTGTTGAAGCCCGCTTCAAGACCCAGCGGGTCTGGCGAGAGGTAACTTCCGGTCAGCGGATCGTAATACCGCTGATTGTTGTAATGGAGGCCAGTTTCCTGGTCCTCGTACTGGCCGGGAAAACGAAGCGGCGAGGATGCTCCGCCGGAATTCCAGACGGTTGCTCCCCAGAGCGTACGCTGCCGGCGTCCCGCCAGGGTCCCGTCCTCGGCGAGCAGTTCCGCGGGCGTCCCGGTGAGATCGGTGATAATTGAGTAGAACCGCTGATCGATCTCATCCTGCGGTGCGTCACGAAGAGACGCGCGCTCGGTCTGGAGAATCGGGGTGTAGGTTCCTGGCTGATACTCCCAGGCGGTAATACGCTCGCCGGAATCAGTGGCTTCTGCCTGCTCGGCGAGGAGGGCACCATCCCACGTGTATCGGGTCTCGCTGAGGAGGTGCCCGTCGGACGAGACGTGCTGTTTGCTAACGCGCCGTCCGAACGCATCGTAAAGATAACGCCATTTCCCGCCTTCCGATGTGCTGACTGAGGTAAGTCTGTTGTCCGCGTCCCACTCGTAACGCCAAGCCTCCGGCTTGCGGGAGATCCGGGTGCGGGTGCGTGTCACGATGCGGCCCGCCGCGTCGTGGCCGTAGCGGACGTTGCCGACCTGGGTGACGCGGGTTCCGGTGACCTGCCTGGCGCCCTGGGATCCGCTGTCCAGCGATGGAGCGGCGGCTCCGGAGGGGAGAGACCAGGTGGCCGCGGTGATGTTTCCGGCCCGGTCGTAGGTGTATTGCTCGGCCCAGTCAGGTCCGGTGACTCCGGTAACCCGGCCAGCCGGGTCGAGCGCGAGCGCATGACTGCCGGCCAGCAAGTCATCGATGCGGTTGGGGACACCGTCAGCGCGGTAGCGGTACGAACGCCGCTGGATCTGGTGCCCGGGACCAGTCAGAGACTGGAGCGCGAGACGCCCGGTTTGGTCCCATTCCTGAACGAGTGAAAGGCCGCCCGGCAGCTCGCGGTGGGTTTCTTGATCGCCCGTGTTGTAGCCGAAACGCAACTGTCGCCCGGCCGCGGTCACCGCGACCGGACGGCCGGCTGTGTCGAATTCCCAGCTGGTCTCCAGGCCGGAAGAAGTTACCCGGCCCGCGACCCGGCCAGCGGTGTCGAAGGAAGTCCTGACCGAGCGCCCGTTGCAGCTCTCGGTGATTACCCGGCCAAGCACGTCTCGTTCGAAACGCACCTCGGCGTCGGGGTTCCGGGCCCAGAGCAGGTTCCCCGCGGCATCGTAGCCAAAGGACGACCGGATACCGCCCACCACACGTTCGGTCATGTTGCCGAGGACGTCGTACCCGAACGCGATTTCCTGGCCGACGGCGTTGACCTGCCGGATGAGCTGCCCGGCGGCATCGTAGGCGTACGTTGTGGTGGCGCCGTTGTAGTCAGTTTCGGCAGCGAGCCGCCCCGCCAGATCATAGTCGTAGTGCCAGCTCAGACCGCCGTGCCGGACCTCGGTCACGCGCAGCGCATGATCGGAACACAGCTCAGTCCGCGTGCCGTCAGGCGACACCTCGGCGGTCAACGAGTCAAACGGGCCGTGCTCGTAGCTGGTGACTCCGCCGGCGGCGTTGACGTACCGGGACAGGCTGCCCTCCGCGTCCCACCAGAATCTCTCCGCCGTCCCGTCGGGGAATGTCCGCGACGCCAGCGCGCCTTCGGGTGCCCAGTCCTGGGCGGTGACGCTGCCGTCGGGCAGGGTGATCCGGGTGACCTGGCCGCGGGCGTCTAGCTCGTACCGGGTCCGAGCGCCGTCCGGGGCCGTCACCTCTACCGGCATTCCCGTGGCGTCGCGGACCACCTGGATGACGGAGCCGTCCCGGCTGCTCTCGCTGGCAGGGTAACCGCCTCCGACGTAACCGAATCGCGTAATGGACCCATCTGGGCCGGTCAGTGAGGTTCGGTTACCGCGTTCGTCGTATTCCTGCCGCCAGGTCGTTCCGTCCGGATTGGTCACGGCAGTCGGCAGGCAGCGGCTGTCGTACTCGGCTATGGACCGGCCGCCATCGGGCCGGGTAATCGAGGTGACATTGCCGTACTCGTCGTAGGCGTACCGGGTAACTCGGCCCAGCGGGTCTATGTCCGCAGTGGCGTTTCCGCGGGCGTCATACTCCCGGCGGGCCGTGTGGCCGAGAGGATCGGTGACCGCGGCCAGGAGGCCGGACTCCGTGAATTCGTACGTGGTGGTCGCGCCCGCGATATCCGTCCACCGCGTGACCCCGGGTTCGTACGCGAACGTCCCCGACAGCGTCCCGGCGGGTCCTTCGCCGGATACGCACTGGCCCTCCTCGTTGTAGGAGTACCGGTAGAACTGCCCGTTCCGGTCCTCCCACCCGGTAAGGCGGCCTTCATGGTCGTAGGAGAACCGCAGCGGCAGCCTGGAGGAATTGACGACCGCGGCCAGGTTCCCGTCCTCGTCGTAGGAGTACCGCCGCAGCGGCTCGGCGTCCCCGGCGACCGTGAGCGCGGTGACCAGCCCGTCGGTAACCGTCACGTCGACCCGGTACCCGCCGGAGTGCGTCACCGACTCCGGAGCACCGGAAGCGCCGTAGGAGAACGACACCTCGTATCCTGCCCGGTCGCTCACCACCGCCAGCGGGAACTCGCCGGCAGCGCCGGCCCCCTGGTCATACCTCCAGGTGAGCCCGCGCTGCGGGTCGTGTACCTCGTACGATCCGCGCCCAGCGCGCCGCAGCGTCCATACTGGTCCCGCCTCCGCCACCACGGCATCGTCGCCGGCGGGAACGGGCCAGGTCACGATCCGGCCGTCAGCGAACGCCCCGCGCACCCGTCCGGCGCTGACCTCGAGCCGCTGGTCAAGCGATGACTGCCAGCCGGGCCCGAACCACCGTCCCGTACGCCACGATGACCGGTGGGTGCGCTCGATCACGAGCGGCAGGAGCCCAGGCAGCGACACGTCCGTCTCGGTCATCAGCACGTCTCCGGTAGCCACGTCCACCGGGTCGCCGTTCGTGCACACGTTCTTGTACCCGTTCGCTGCCCCCTTGGACCCTCCGGCCGACGACATCGAATCGAGGCCTTTCATGTCTGCGGCGATCTGGGAGGCGAAACCGTCGCCGCCCTCGGCGGCCTTGATACCGCTGCTCAGGGATTTCACGCCGGCCGAGATAGCGGGACCGAGGATCTTAGCGGCGCCGAAGGTCAGCAGGCCCGCGATCGCCATGCCGATGTCAGCCCACGAGCCCCCGCCCAGTGCCTTCAGCCCGACCTCCGCCACGAGCGTCACCGCCGCTATCGCGACGGTCGCCGCCAATAGCGCCTCCCCCACGCCCGGGATAACAAGGGCGATCACCGCCAGTGCCATCGCGACATACGTCAGTATCTTGATCAGGATCTGCAGGAACTTCTTGAAGAAGGCCTTGATGCGGTCCCAGGTTGAGTCGGTGAGCCCGTCGTTGAAGCCCTTGCGGATCGTGGCGGCCGCGGCCTGTCCGGCCTGGTCGATGGCTGACAGCACGCCGGTAAGCCTTTGCTTCGCGGCATTGAGGCGGTCGGCTGCCGCGCCGGTGGCCGTGGTCTTGTCGGTGTTGGCCTGCTCCTGCTGCGCGGTCAGCTTCTGGCCGGGCGGGGCGGTGGCCGTAGGCATCGCGTCGGCCGCCTGGACGGCGGTGTTCGCGTTGATCGCGTCATCGAGTGCCTGCGACGATCCCAGGAGCGCGGTTTCCACTGCTGGCTGGTAGGTGGTGAGCGCTTGCACGACGGCCTCGTAGCGGCCGACGACCTGATCGAGGTCTTTCGCGACAGTGCCGGCGGAGGACCGCAGCTTGTCGGCGTACTGTCCCTTCAATGACTCGCCTGAGGAGATCTGGGACAGGCGCTGGCCCTCGGTGCGCATAGTCTCAGCGAGCGACCGGAAATACGCCAGCCGCGAGTTCATCTCGGGAAGGTCCGCGACGACCGGATCCGACGGCTTGTCGAGGAGTTCCCATGGCCCGGGACGCTCAGGCATCCTGCTGGCCTCCGTTCGTCAGTTGTTCTGTGTCGGCATCGTGCGCGGGCAGGACGACCTGGATCAAGCGCCATCGCCCTTCGGGGGAAGGCGGCGTATTCGCCGGACCCGGCTCCCGCCATCCGGTCGACTCTGGCCAAGTCTCGATCTCGATCTTCATGAGCTAGGCCCCCTACTAACTGTTACTGACCGCAATACTGTCCGCAAGCTGCTTATCCGCGTCGCTCCACGTCGAGCAGGCTTTATCAACGTTGTTACTCAGCGTGGTCAGGGTCGACTGGATCTGCCCCCGGTGCACCCACCAGTTGTTGGCAAATGAGTTCATCGCGCTGGCGACGTCTGACTGACCCCAGATGTTCTGGTCTTCCTGCGCGTTCTTCTGGCAGTTGTTGAATTCATCGATAATCGCCTTCAGATCGCTATTCGTGTCGTCGAGACTCGCGTCGACGATCAGGTCAGCCATCCGTCATCCTCCTTAGTCTGGTCACATCGCTTATTCGACGAGGCGGGGCACCTGCAGGGTAAGAAACTCGCCGTCGCCGCGGTGCACGAGCGCACGGCCGGGCGTGACCGGGCCACTCGTCAATGACCTCGGGAGGCGCACGCCGAGCAGGTCGCCGTCAAACGGATTCCGGGGACTGAGCAGCGCGCCGCGCTGGTTGTTGCGGATGTCCGTCTGCCATCCCGAGAATCCGCCTCCGACCTCGGCACTGTTCCCGCCCAGTACGACTGCGCCCCCGGCTCCGCCCGCACTCCTGATCCACCCGCGGAGGAACGTTAGTCCCGAGCTGTCGCGCACGAGCTCGCCGTCGTCGATGAACAGCACGACCGGCCCGGCGTCCGTCTGCAAAGCGGCCTGCAGCTCGTCGGCCGGGGTCTCCGTGCCCGTGAAGATCGCGCGGACTCCGGGGACTCCGGTGTAGATCCGCTCGAGCGGCGAGCGGCGGGGCAGGAGCAGGACGGTTTCCGCCCCGGCATCGAGCAGGGATCGCGTCATCACCGCCAGCAGGTTGCTGCGCCCCGATCGCGGCGGGCCGGCGATGAGGAAGGTGGGCGCCGTCCCGGCGAGATCCGTGCCGACTGCCGTGAGCTGGTCCCCGCCGATCCCGAGCATGGCCCACAGCGGCTTCTCATGCGGCTCCGCCGGATACTGCGCCGCTTCGTCCCACGTCAGGGTCGAAGGCAGCAGGTCGACGCGCATGGGACGGAGACCGAGGGGCACGTCGCGGTCACGGTCGCGAGCGCGTACCGCGATCTCGTCGAGAGCCCCGGCCTGCGCGGTCGCGCTCGGATCCGGGGCGAGAAGCGCGATCTGCGCTTCCTGGCCGGTCGTGGCCCGGAGCATCCGGCCATCAGGGATTCGTTCGGGAAGCTTCCGCGGGTTGAGGTCGGCCATTGCGTAGTCACCGCGCTCGGCGAAACGAAGTACCCACTTATCGTCCGTCAGCACGCCGATCCGGCCAGACAGCAGCGAGCGATCACCGGCGAGTACAAGATGCAGCCCCACGCCGACACCTTCGCGCAGGAAGGTAAGTACCCGCTCAACGTACGCCCCTCCGTCCAGGTCGGCGTAGCTGCTCGTGAAGTTCTCCCATCTGTCGAGCAGCAGGACCAGGTGCGGCAGCCGGTCGCCCGGGCCGGCCTGGCGCCGCTGTTCGCCGATGTCGGCCACCCCGAGCCGCCCGAACATCTCCTGCCGCCTCGTCAGTTCGGCTTGAAGGCGGTCGAAGAGGCGGGTCAGGCGCTCGCGTTCACTGCGCTGGACGACAGCTCCCGTTTGCGGAAGACGAGTCAAGGGCAGCAGGGCGCCGTTTCCCATGTCGATGCCGAAAAGGTGCAGATCCGCGGTCGAGATCGCGTCGGCGAGGCTCCCGGCGATGGTCCGCAGGGCCTGTGAGCGCCCGGTGCGGGATGCGCCGGCGATGAAAAGATGGCCGAACTTGGACAGGCTGACAGTGACCGGACGCTGGGCCTGTTCGCTCGGCACGTCGCCCAGTGCCCACGGCACGGCCGGAAGGGCGCCGTCATCCGGTTCGAGCCGGGTCGGTGCCGCGAGCAGATCGCCGCGAGTGACCGAATCCGGCAGCGGCGGCAGCCAAGGTGAGTGATTCGGCGGCAATTGGAGTCTGCTCACCGCATCCCGGGCCGCGTGGACCAGACGTGTGAGATCTGTGTCCTCGCCGTCCTGAGCGTCCTGACGCGGCGCGGCAGGCAACGGATAGCCGGCGGTCGCCCAGCTCAACGGAGCGACGAAGGGCGGCGGCACCAGCCTGGGCCCCGTCGCAGCGGCTACTTTGCTGCGCCCGCCGACCCGCGCCGCCTGGAACGGGATGAGCGAGGCGTGTCCGAGGCGTACGTAGGCCCGGCCGGGGGTCGAAGCGGAGATCTGGGCGGCGTCCGATGCGCCGATGATGTCGCTGCTATCGGCCGCGTCGGTGACCCGCAGCGATATCCGGAGGTTGGTGTTCGCGCGGATGTCTCCGGACACCACTCCAGAGGGGCGCTGCGTGGCCAGGATCAGGTGGATGCCGAGCGACCGGCCGCGCTGCGCGATGTTCACCAGGCCGGCCACGAAGTCGGGCAGTTCCCGCACCATGGACGCGAACTCGTCGATGACGATCAGCAGTCGCGGCATTGGCTCCGCGTGGCGCCGGGAGCTGGCCTCGACATAGTCATCGATGTCCTTCGCTCCTACCGCCGCGAGCATATGCTCCCGTCTGGTGAGCTCGGCGCCGAGAGAGGTAAGCGCGCGTTCGACGAGGTGGGCATCGAGGTCGGTCACCATGCCGACCGTGTGCGGCAGGCGCACCGCGTCCTTGAACGCGGCGCCACCCTTGTAGTCCACGAGCACGAAGTTCATGGCGTCGGGCCGGTTCGCGACGGCCAGGCTCGCCACGATGGTCTGCAGCAGCTCTGACTTTCCCGAGCCGGTGGTGCCCGCGACCAGCCCGTGGGGGCCGTCAACGACAAGGTCGACGGAGAACGGGCCGTCGAAGGAGACTCCCAGCGTCGCACGCGTGCTGCGAGCGGCGCCGGCCCATCGGGAGAGGAGCTGCCCAGGGCCGACCGGTTCGAGCTCGAGCACCTCGGTGAGCCGGGCGGCTTGGGGAAGCGCGTCGTCTTCATCTCCGCCCGTGTCGCGGATCGGAGCGAGCGCCCGGGCCGTCCGTTCGAACCAGTCCTGGCCGATCACATCGAGGCGGGTCTTGTGATTGATGTCCTGCGGAGAACGACGCAGGTCGGCGCTGCCATCGGCATGCACAACGACGACTGCCGTGGCTTCTTCCGGAAGAGACCGCTCGCCGTCGTCGATGCAAATGCTGTAGATGCCTACTCCTGGGCCATCGCGAAGAATAGCGGCCGCGCCGGGATAGCTGCGCAAGCGCCTGGCGCCGTCCCAGAAAACAACGACGTCGGGTCCGAGACGGATGTGGCGTCCGGGAGCCGAAGACGCCTGAGTCTGCCGCTCGCTGAGCAGCCGGCCGAGTTCGGCCACTCGCCGTCCGATCGTCTCTGCATCGTTGCCGATCGTGGAGCGGGCATCTTGCCCGAAAGCAGGGGCGAGATGTGGCAGCCACGCCGTCCAGCCCCACTCGGCGCCATTCTGCCTCGCGGTAAGGAGGACTATCTGCACGTCGCGCGGGCTCTGCAGGACCGCGACTTGCGCGAGGAGCCATTTGACAACAGGGCGGGCACGAGCAGAAGCCCCCGCGACGCCCAGGACCCCAGCCGTTTTCAGCGAGATCGCGAGCGGAACGTCGTTCAAGGTGGCCGGGAGCCGCCGACGGTGCTCAAGTTCTTCCCTGGCGTCGTCCACGATCACGGAGCTGGGGACATCGCCCGTTCCCGCGCGGAGCAGCAGGTAGTCGTCGTCTGCGAAACGCCGCTCCCACAGCCGAGATTCCGGGACGGACGCGATCCGCCCGAGGTCGACTGCGCTCGGCGCCGACGTCTGTAGCGACACCCGCTCCGCCACGTTGCCGGCATCGATATCGGCCTCGATCCGAGCGACGGTCGCCTCGTACTCAGCCAGCAGAGACCGGTGTCCACGTCGACCTTGTCGCCTGCCGGTCAGGGTATTTGTAATAACGACGATCGGCGAAAGACCTGCGATCACCAGGAACACGTATGAATGGAACGCGACCGCGGTGACGACGGCCCCGAGGACCGGCACCATGGCGCCGAGCCAGGGCAGAGCGCTGGCTTGGGGCGCCGTGGGCGGAGCCGGGATCCGGAATTCGCCCTTCGCGGGGACGCGCAACGTGCGCGGCGGACGGTTGAAGTCAAGGCCGCCGGCCTCGAAGTCGGGCTCGAGGACGGCGTCAGAGTCGGTCACCGGTCGCGTTGCCAGCAGGCTGTCGGCGATGACGAGTTGCGCGTCGGGGGGCCAGGCAGTGAACTCCTCGGTCAGCGCTATGCCGCCGATCTGGGCGCGGATGCCTGGCGACGTCGTGCGGACGCGGGTACGCATCGCAACGTCTACCTGGATGATCAGGGCACCTTCGGGAATCGGGGCGAGTCGGCCGCCGATCGCGTGCTCTCCCGGTCCGAGCCTGATGGTGTTGCCAGCCCCGGGTCCACTTGCGATGCCTACATCGAGCATCCCGGCGGCCGACTCCGAGGACCGCGGGAGCCCTCGCACGTCGAACACCGCTCCTTGGCGGACCCCGGCTTCACGAAGCGACGAGTCGTAGCGCACCTCGCGGTCGGCGACCCAGACGCGCTCACCTCCGTGTGCCGCGCCCGCATCGTCGGCGCCCATCCGACGCAACAGGTCGCCGACGGTGCTTTCTTGCTCGGCGTCCACCAGGAAGTCGCGCGAGTCATCGTCGGCATAACGCAGAGAAAGGGCGATACGCAAGTTTCTTGGCCTTTGGTCGGTAAATGCGTCGAAGAAGGCGTGCGGGCCCCGCCGCACACGGCGGCGGGACCCACCTCCCGTTAGTTCTTGAGCGCGTTAGCCAGGTCGCTGTCCGTCTGCGCGAGCGCGTCGGCCGCCTTGTTGAGGTAGGTAGCCATTCCGGACAGGCCGGAAATGGTCTTGGTCGTTCCGTCGTTGAACTCCTGATAGGAGTTGCTGAATGCCACCGAGGACCTGTCGGTGACGTAACCGCCTGAGACGAGCGAGTCGACGAGGGACTTGAGCTGTGCCAGTTTCGATTTGATTTCGTCCTCGCCCTGACTGAGGCGCGAAGCCGCATCGTGCATGTCCTGATACGTGACGTTCATGTTGGGCATGTGGTCCTCATTTCTCTTATCGGTGTCCGCGCCGACGGTTGCCGGAACGGCTGCTTGTGGTGAGTACGGCGATCAGCCCGGACGGCGCGCGTTGGACCACTTTGGGTTGCTTACCTGTGCGCTCCATCTAGATTTTGCCTACCTGCTTGGTCGTGAGCGCCACGTTGTAAACTTTGATCTCGCCGGCGGCGCCCTGGAACCAGTCGGTGGGCTTGCCGTCGAACTGTGCCCGCCCTATTGCCAGGTCACCCGTGGCGGCGAACGGGGAAGAGTCGGTAGCTGTGCCCTGGAGCACGCCGTTCACGTAAAGGCGCAACTGGTTATCTGAGGCATCGAAGACGCCGACCAGATGCGTCCAGGTATTGAGGGCCGGCCCGGACGTCGACAGCGCCCGGATGCCCGCAGGACCGGTAGCAGTGTCGGCGGCCACCCTTGAGAACGTCCAGTGCTGGTTGGCACCCGAATACTGCAGGTAGAAGCCACTGTCGTAGGTGCTGTCCTGGCTGACGATCGTCGCGGATGCCCCGTTAGCCGGGATCGCGGTCATGTCAACCACAGCCGAAACCGTGAAGCTGCTACCCGGTGCGGTGTCGAGGACGGGCCCGGATGTCACGATCTCGCTGTCAGTGCCGTTGAAGGCGGCGCAGCTTCCATATTGCGGGATACACCAGTTGATGTTCGAGGCGGTGGCAGGGTGTACGCCCATGGTGTCCAGCGCGGTGGCCCCTGTCCGATCGTCCAGGGGCCACCAGCTGACCGGCTCCGGCACCGATGCCGTCGCGGACGCGGCGGACTGCCGTGGCGATGCCGTCGCGGACGCGGCGGACTGCCGTGCTGATGCCGTCGCGGACGCGGCGGACTGCCGTGAACCGTGCTTAACAGTCTCCCGTTACACGGCTCATCTCAGTAGATCTTT
>JAWWPV010000081.1:0-7837 GCA_033854775.1 Trebonia sp. | reverse complement strand
TGTTCACCCGGGTGCAGGCCGCTTCCTCCTTCCCGGGATGGCCGATCGAGGACAGCCTGCACGACTTCTACGACTGGCTATTCGCGCTGATCGCTGAGCTGGCAGCCAGGCCGGTGCCCTTCCTGGGCTTGTGGCCGGACGGCCGGTCGTGGGCTCTGGTGCTGACCCACGACGTGGAAACCGCCGTCGGCTACTCCGAAATGGATCTGCTGCGCGGGCCGGAGCGTGCACGCGGATACCGATCGTCGTGGAACTTCGTCGGCGCTCGCTACCAGGTTGACGACGTAACGGTCCGCTCGATACAGGACGACGGCTGCGAGATCGGGGTACACGGCCTCAGGCACGACGGCCAGGACCTTGCCAGGCGGTTCATCGATGAGCGGCTGCCGGCCATGTGGGAGCATGCTGGCCGATGGAATGCCGTGGGGTTCCGGTCGCCGGCCACTCACCGAGACTGGGAGCTTATGCACCGGCTCGGATTCGAGTACGACTCGTCCTACACCGACACCGACCCATACGAGCCGCAGCCGGGTGGCTGCTGCACCTACCTGCCCTACTTCAACCGCGGCACGGTCGAACTCCCCATCACTCTGCCGCAGGACCACACGCTGTTCACTATCCTGCGGCACGCGGACGCGGCCTTGTGGCTGCGAAAGGCGGGGCACATCCGGGACCGCGGCGGCATGGTGCTCGTGCTCACCCATCCCGACTACGCCCATGACCAGCGGCTAGCCGACGGGTACCAGATGCTGCTCGATACGTTCGCCGCCGACGGCACGGCCTGGCGCGCGTTGCCGCGGGAGGTCGCGGCCTGGTGGCGCGGACGTGCCGCTTCGACGATCAGCGGCAGTGGCGACGCTTGGCGCATTGACGGCCCCGCGTCAGGCACTGGACAGGTATGTTTCGCCGGAGCCGGGTCGACGGCCGGCCAGACCCAACTCGCCTCGTCGGCGGCCAGTGCGGGGCCATCGGCACGCTCGAGCACCTGATCACGATCCGTGCTGCGCCCGGCCCTTGATCGCAGTCCCCCACAGGCCATCTCCGGTGACGTGCCTGGCCGCGACCCATGCCGCCGGTGCCACCTGTTCGATGAAGCGGCTGAACCCGAGGTTGCGATGAATGTCGTCTGCCAGCGCGGCCCCGCCCGGCGGCAGGGCGGCCCACACCGTGTCAAGCTCGAAGTACGTGTTGCGCGCCGTGTGCAGGCTGTCATGCAGGAAGAGGTCAACCTGCTGCAGCCTGCGGACCAGTTCCGGCAGCCGCCGCCGGCTCGTCCCCTCCAGATACGTCCAGCGGGGCCGCAGATCCGCCGGGACGGCTATGCCGATCTCGTGATGCAGCGCCGGATCTATGGCCGGGAGATCCACGCTCCACAGGTGACCGCTCCCGTTGCGATGGAGGCCCTCAAGGATCACCCGGCTGGTGAGCCCGTGTGCCACTCCGGTCTCGATTACGGCCGCGGGGCGCAAGTGCGCAACGAGGCACCAGATGGCCTTGGCCTGCGCCCGATCGCCGTCGTTCCACCCGCGGTAAGAGGCCAGGCCGACTGGTAGGCCTGCCGCCGCGAGGCCGGAAACCGTGGCATCCCATACCTGGTCGAAGCGTTCCGATTCCGCACACGGCCAGTGTGCGCTGATCGCCCTGTGCAGAACGGGCGCCCAGTCCTCGACGACCGCGTAATGCTCACCAAGCGGACGCCCGAGCGCCATCAGTTCGCGTTTATCCGTGCGGGTGTCGATACGTCCGCGGACGCGTTCGATGGACTCACGGGGACGACGCAGCACCGCGTACAGTGCGCGCACTGTAAATCCGAACCACATGATTCCAGCTCCCAGGCTCACGATGGAATCGAAATTGAGTCTTAACCGCATTAGGAGGCTTTTGCGGGCAAGCCAAGCCCTAGCAGCCCCAGGGCGACTAGAAACCAGCCCGCGATCTCGGTCGCGTGCTTCACCGTGGCCTTGGCCTGGTATGCGAACCCGGTGTAGTCCCCGATGCCGAGGTCCACCAGCAGGCGCGGACCGAGCACGTGCAGCAAGAAGGAAAGCGTGAGCAACAGGAGGCCAGCACCGATCAGACGGTCCACAGCGCGGCCCGCACCGCGTTCGGCACGACGTCCTGACGGGCCGCGTGATACAGCCACGAGGCAGATGAACGATGCCGCAAGCACGGGCAAATAGAACGCGGGCCAGTCTGGAATGTTGTCGTGCAAGCGCGCCACGTCGTCCGCCGTCAGAAAGGTCAGCAGCGCGGCCAGGACGGCTGCCGCCGTGCGCGCCGACCGCACGCGGGCCGCGAGGACCCATGCTGAAACAGCGGCCGCCGCAAGGGCGATTCCATGGATAACCCCGAACACCCCGCCATCGGATCCGGGATCAAGCGCTCGAATGCTGAGGCCGAAAAATTCGTAGTTGATCAGCTGCGCTGCTGATCCGGCGAGGACAACAACGATGGTTGCGAAGACGCCGAGCTTCGTGAACCGGGCAGACGGGACGGGGTGAATGTTGACCACCCCTAACAATTGACTGCGACCGGCGGTCACCCGCAACCCTCGCTTTGATGAGAACAGTTACGTCAGGAAGAGGTGCCGCAGGCTCGTTGGCGTCGGTCAGACTTGCCCAGTGGGTGAGCGCGCGGACGATGTCATGGTGCTGGAGCTGACCGATCCTCGGTGGGCAGATTTCGTGGCCACCCACCCGGCGGCGACGCCGTTCCACCATCCGGACTGGACCCGACTGGTCGCCGGCTGCTACGGATTTCGCGCCTTCGCACTCGCCGTCAGCGATGTGACCGGTGGCATCCGAGCTGGCCTCCCGGTAGTCGAGGTGCGTCACCTGCGTGGCGGCCCCAGGTGGGTGTCACTTCCGTACACGGACTACTGTCCGCTTCTTGCTTCGAAGGGCGAACAGGAGGATCAGCTGCTCGCCGCGCTCCGGCGGTCAAGTCGCGCCGCTGGTGTCCGGCGGGTTGAGATCCGGGGGCCGATCGCCGACGGCGCGGCTGCTGGTCCTAGCGCGCTTCGCCACGTGCTCGCACTCGCTCACAATCCGGCGGACGTCTATGCGGGTTTCCACCGTTCCCAGGTACAGCGCAACATCCGGCGCGCGGAGCGGGAGGGACTGACAGTACGCCTGGGAACTAGCCCGCATGATCTCGTCGACACCTTCTACCGGCTCCACCTGCGGACTCGGCGGCGACAGGGGGTGCCAGTTCAGCCCCGTCGCTTCTTCCGTCTCCTCTGGGATAACACGATTGCCACCGGGCTCGGTTCAGTACTGATCGTGGAGGCGGCCGGCCAGCCGATCGCGGCCGCGGTGTTCCTGACGTGGAACGAGACCGTGATTTACAAGTTCGGCGCTTCTGACGAGAGCAGCTGGTCGCTGCGCCCGAATCACCTGCTGTTCTGGCACGCGATTCGCGCGGCTTGCGAACAGGGGTATCGGTGGTTCGATTTCGGCCGGACCGACATCGGCCAGGAGGGACTGCGCAATTTCAAGTTGTCGTGGGGGGCTGTCGAGGAGCCGCTTTTCTACGGGACGGTGGGCGGCACACCGGAACCGGCGCCGTCGGCGGAAGGAATGGCGACCCGGGTACTCGGGCCGGTCATCCGTCATGGCCCGCTGCTGCTGTGCCGCGCCGCTGGCGAGACGCTCTACCGGTATGTCGCCTAAAGCGGGCTCTGGGTCGCGGGCGCAGCGGGCTGTAGAGGCACGCACGTGATCGGCGTTATCTGCACTGACAGCGAGAGGCCAGCGGTCCGCGAGTTCTTCCAGCTGTTCAAGACACCCTGGATGTTCTGGGAGCCGGGCGCATCGTGTGATGTCTTGATCGTCACGAGCGCAACCGCCCTGCCCGAATCGTTCACCGCCCAGCTGGTGATCGCCTTCGGCGCGACCGAGATGCGCGGCGACGCCGCACTGGGCGTCCTTCCAGGGGCGCGGGTGCAGGACGCCGTGCTCACGGCCGGCGATCTCGAGTTGCCGCTCTACGCGGGAGCGCTGACCTTGGCGGGCGATGCGAAGGTAACCGGGCGATCGGGGAACGGCGGCGCAGCGCTGATCGTCGAGTGCGGGACCGGCTCAGTTTCCATCTTGCGGTGCGGCTACGACCTGTTTGCTGAGGTCGAGTTCCTGCTCTCGGCCGGACAGCCGCGCGAGCGGGCCGGCACGCCGACCCTTGACCTGCACATCGCGCTTATCCGCCGGTGGATCGTGGAGGCCGGCATCGCGCTGTGGGAGATCCCGCCGGTGCCGCCCGGTCATCAGTTCATCGCCTGCCTGACGCATGACGTGGATTTCCTTGGGATAAGGCGGCACCGGCTGGACCGGACGCTCGCCGGCTTTCTGCTACGTGCTTCGCTAGGCAGCCTGCACGGGTTCATCCGCGGCCGTCGCTCGCTGAGGTACCTGCTCAGGAACTGGGCCGCGGTGCTGTCGCTCCCGCTTGTCTACGCCCGGGTCCTGCCGGACTTCTGGCTCCCGTTCGATCGTTACATTGACGCGGACGGCGAGTTTCGCTCCACATTCTTCCTGGTCCCGTTCCAGGGGCGACCGGGCCGGGGGCTCAACGGCCCAAGCGATCCCCGACGGAGCGTCCGGTACGCCGCCGAGGAGACGAGACCCTGGCTGCCAAGACTACGGTCGCTGGGCTTCGAGGTGGGCGTGCACGGTATCGACGCCTGGAGCGACCTCGCGGCTGCTACAGGGGAGCTCAGTGAAGTCGCTGAGCTGGCTGGAGAACCAGAGCTTGGCGTCAGGATGCACTGGCTCTACTTCAACGAGAGTTCGTTCGCCACGCTGGATCGCGCGGGCTTCCTGTACGACGCTTCGATCGGGTACAACGATGCGGCCGGTTTCCGTGCCGGGACCACGCAGGTCTTCCGCCCGCTCTCGGCCGAACGCCTGCTTGAATTGCCGCTCCACATTCAGGACTCCGCCCTCTTCTTCCCAGGCAGGATGAACTGCACCGAGTCGGAAGCGCTCCATATCTGCGAGCGGATTCTCGACTGGACGCAGGAACTGGGCGGCGTGAGCACCCTTTCGTGGCACGAGCGCAGCCTCGCGCCGGAGCGCCAGTGGGACGGCGCGTACCGATCGTTGCTCGCGCGGCTCAGGCAGCGAGGCGCGTGCGTGTTGCCAGCCCGGGAAGTGGTGTCGTGGTTCAGCGCTCGCCGCTCCGTGGACCTGCAAGGTGCCGAGGTCGAAGCGGGTCGCCTGCACGCATTCGCCGACCGAGGACCAGAGGCGGCGGCTTCGCCTGCGCTCATCGTCAGGATCCACGGCCGCCCCCCGGATCGCGACCGTGCCGGAGCCTTCGGTTTCATCGACATCCCGGTGGATGTCCATTCCCTGAGCGCACTGCTTTCGCAGACCAGGGCGACGTCCAGCTGAACGGGCCGGAAGACGGCTCGCGGTGTTCCGCACCTGACTGCGCTCGCTGTGGGTGCGCGAACCCTCCTCAGTTGACGTAGGAGCCATCGTCCTGGCAGTGGCTGCTATGGGTGGTCGTAATTTGTTACTTTGACGCTGACCCTGGTAATTCATGGTGCCGCCAGAGCCAGGCTGGACGCTAATTCGCTGGTATTGGCAGGAGGAACGCCTTTGTCCATTGCATCCCACCGAGGCCACTGCCAAGCGATTCGGGAGGCGCCCGGTGATTCAGGTGAACACAACGGGACCGCGCTCACGCGACCCAAGGTCTCGTTCATCGCGTGGGCGGAGGATTCTGGCCGCGCGTATGAGATCGCACAGGCGCTCGGGGGCGAGGCTTGCGCCTTCTATCGGCTGCGGATCGTGTGGAAGCCGCTGGTGCCGCTGCGCTACCTCCTGAACGCCATCGGTACCTGCGGCTACCTGCTTTCGCGTCGCCCGCGCGCTGTCATCGTCACCAACCCGCCAATCTTCCCCGGACTCATCGCCTTGCTCTACTGTGCCGTGACGAAGGCGCCGCTGGTGCTGGACAGCCATCCGAGCGCATTCGGCGATGCGCCGATGGCGACGCAGGTTGCGGGCATTCATGCGTGGCTGACACGACACGCGGCGACGACATTGGTCACCGTTCCGGAACTGGCGAAGATCGTGCAGGCCTGGGGCGGCCAGGCGGACATCGTCCACGAGGCCTCACCTGCCCACCGGGCTGCTCCAGTCAGTCCGCTCCCTGGTCGGCCGCGCATTGTGTATATCGGTAGGTTCGCCGGCGATGAGCCGACCGCAGAAGTAATTGAGGCTGCGCGCCTGGTGCCCGAGGTAGACGTGCTGATCACCGGTGATATCCGCAAATGCCCCGCATTGCTGCGGAAGTCCGCCCCTGCGAATGTAACCTTCACTGGTTTCCTCACGGGCCACGACTATACTCGCGCTCTCGAGCAGGCGGCTGCCATCATGGTCCTGACCAGGCATCCGCTGGCCGTGAACCGCGGCGCCTACGAAGCCGTCTATTTCGAGCGGCCCCTGATCATTAGCAATCTGCCGGCGATGACTTCACTGTTTCCATATGCCATTTCCGTAGGGGACGACAGTGTGAGCATCGCGCGGGGAATTGATTTGACTATAAGACGTCATCGGGAGCTCCTATCAGCGTGTCCGCAGGCGCTCGTCTTGCAGGAGCGCCGCTGGCAGCAGCAACTCGATCGGCTAAGGGAGCTGGTGTCATGCTGAGAGCCTTGCGGCGCCGCGGCTGGGTCTTGCTGGTCGCGATCGTAGTCGCGACCGGATGTGCCTACGTCGTCGCGTCCCGGAGCGGCGAGACATACTCGGCGGAGAGCACCGCCGTCGTCGCCGCCAGCCCTAACAGTCTGCTGACGCCCGATCAGGCCAATACGCTGGCGAGCACCTACGCGGTCCTCATACCGAAGGACACCGCTGTTCTGCGCAGGATGGCCACTGAGCTCGGCACAAGTGTGTCCGATGTCCAGGCCAGGATCTCGGTGTTCAACACCACCGGGACGGCCCTCATCGCGATCGACTACCGCGGGACGAACGGGGCCAATTCGGTTGCCGGGGCAACTGCCGCTCTCAGCGCGATCGCCGGCAAGCATCCCGTCTCGCGGAACATCATCCCCGGATCCGTTGGTGCCGTCCAAGCGCCCACCACGGCGTCCGCCTCAAGGAGCGTGGTCACCCTCGTGACGCTCGGCGCAATCATTGGCGTCGCGCTAGGGCTGCTGCTGATGATCATGTGGGAGCGGGTTGATCCGAGGATCGACAGACCCGAGGATCTGAGTCAGGAGGTTGGGTCGCCGACCTCGCCGGTCAGCGCGATCTCCGGGTCCGGGGTGAACGCACTTTTTACCCGGTGGACAGCGCTCGCCGAGCACGGACCGTCACGGATCGCGCTCGTACCGGTGACCGCCGATGTGCGGGCCGACCTACCGAAGGTTGCGCGCAAGTTCGGTCAGGTCCGACGGAGCGTCAGCCAGGTCGATGGGAACCATGCAGTGCCGGCTTTGCTGATTCAGACACGCGATCACGTCGCCGGCCGCGAAGATTTCACGCAGCCGCTGAACGGCTCCCCCGCGGTGATCATCTGCGAGGTCCCTTCGGATGACCTCACCGCGCTGCAATCCATCATGGGCTGCGATCTCGTCGTCCTGGTGGCCAGGCAGGGCACCCCGCGGGCCGTGCTCCGGACATTGCTCGACTCGCTCACAGAGTTCGGAGTATCGCCTCAGTGGGCGATCTTCCTCGGCGGGAGAACTGCGGAACTTCAAGGCGCGCCGGAAGCCCGATGAATGTCAGCGCAATACGGCTGCGCGACGGGCGCAGCCTGCGGGGGTCTCCGTCGGCCGGCGGGCGTACGGTGCGGGGGTCTCCGTCGGCCGGCGGGCGTACGGTGCGGG